>JAJXXI010000563.1 GCA_021781185.1 bacterium | reverse complement strand
CTTCCGTATTGTGGGCGTTGCAGAATTTTTCCAATTATTTATGGCCAAGAAAAAGCAGATCAAACCCGCAAAACTCACCGGCGGACCCGTTTCGCAATTCATCCAGCATCACTACCGTCACTTCAACGCTGCATCACTCGTGGATGCCGCGAAGGGCTACGTGGCCCACCTCGAAAATGGCGGCAAAATGATGATCACGCTCGGCGGCGCGATGAGCACCGCCGAACTCGGCCTTTCGCTCGCCGAAATGATCCGGCAGGACAAGGTGCAGCTCATCACCTGCACCGGTGCAAATCTGGAGGAGGACGTGTTCAATCTCGTCGCGCACGATTATTACGAGCGCGTGCCCGGCTACCGCTCGCTGACCGCTGAGGATGAGCAGGCTCTACTCAACCGCCACATGAACCGCGTGACCGACACCTGCATTCCCGAAGGCGAAGCCATGCGCCGCATGGAAAAAGCCATGCTCGAAGTCTGGACGGATGCGGACAAAAAGGACGAACGTTATTTTCCGCACGAGTTTTTCTACCAGGTTCTGCTCAGCGGCAAATACGAGAAATACTACCAGATTGACCCGAAAAATTCCTGGATGCTCGCGGCGGCGGAAAAGAACCTGCCCATCGTCGTGCCCGGCTGGGAAGACGCCACGCTCGGCAACATGTATGCCGCCGCCGTCATCCGCGGCGACGTGAAGAATGTCCACACCGTCCGCACCGGCATCGAATACATGACCTGGCTTGCGGAATTTTACACCCGCACGGCCACCAAGAAAAGCACCATCGGCATGTTCCAGATTGGCGGCGGCATTTCCGGCGATTTTCCGATCTGCGTCGTGCCGATGCTGCACCAGGATTTGCTGCGCACCAACGTGCCGCTCTGGGGCTACTTCTGCCAGATCAGCGACTCCACCACGAGCTACGGCAGCTATTCCGGCGCCGTGCCGAACGAAAAAATCACCTGGGGCAAACTCGGCGTGAAGACGCCCAAGTTCATCATCGAATCCGATGCCACGATTGTCGCGCCGCTGATTTTCGCCCACGTCCTCGGCTGGTAAAATCAAATGAAACCGAACGATTTCTCCGATGCGCGCGTTTTGGTCACCGGCGGCGCGGGCTTCATCGGCAGCGCGCTCGTCTGGGCGCTGAACCGGCGCGGCTGCGAGAACATCGTCGTCTGCGACATCCTTGGCACAAACGAAAAATGGCGTAATCTCACGCCGCTTCGTTTTGCCGATTATGTCGAGGCGGATGAACTGCTCGCCCGCTTGCAGGCCGGCGCGCTGGGGAAATTTGACTTGGTGCTGCACATGGGTGCCTGTTCGGCCACGACCGAGAAGGATGCGACTTACCTGATCCGCAATAATTACGAATTCACCCGCGACCTCGCGATGTGGTCGCTGGCGCAAAAGACCCGTTTCGTCTATGCCTCGTCCGCCGCAACCTATGGCGACGGATCGGCGGGCATGGAAGACAACGACACGAAGCTCGATACGCTGCGTCCGCTGAACATGTATGGCTACTCCAAGCACCTGTTCGATCTGCACGCCAAGCGCGCCGGGTTCCTGAACAAGATTTGCGGCCTGAAATTTTTCAACGTCTTCGGCCCGAACGAGGATCACAAGGGCGACATGCGGTCGCTCGTCCACAAGAGCTTTGCGCAGGTGCAGGGCAAGGGCGTCATCCAGTTGTTCAAGAGCTATCGCAAGGAATACAAGCACGGCGAGCAGAAGCGCGATTTCCTCTACGTCAAGGATTGCGTCGCGATGACGCTGCATCTGGCCGCGACCCCGAAGGCCTGCGGCCTGTTCAACATCGGCAGCGGCGGTGCGCGCACGTGGGTTGACCTTTCCAACGCCGTGTTTACTGCGTTGAAACGAAAGCCGGTCATCAAGTTTATCGAGATTCCGGAAGTGATTCGCGACAAATACCAGTATTTCACGCAGGCGAACCTGATGCACCTGCGCGGTGCCGGCTACGTCGCGCCGGTCACCTCGCTGGAAAACGCCGTTCACGACTACGTCCGCAAATATCTCGTGCTGGACAAGCGTCTTGATCCGTCGGTGGAATAATTTCACCCGAACGTGACTTGCCGGAATCAGGGGTGGTGGTTCATCATGGCCCGATGAAATTCAATCTTCTCGTCGTCGCCAGCCTTGCGGGACTGGTCTGTTTGACTCCGGGGAAGGTCGGCGCGGACGAATTCTTCACCACCACCGCCGCCGTCGGGCGCAATGACAACACGCTCATCACCCCGGTCAACCAACTTGTCACTCCCGCCGGCCGGCAAATCAATCTGCCGGGCATGAGGCCGCAGGCGCTGGCGTTAAGTCCCGACGGCCGACTGCTGGTCACCGCCGGCCTGACGCATGATCTGGTGGTGCTGGATCCGGTCAGCGGAAAAATTTTGCAACGCGTGGAGCTGCCGTCGGGCAAGGCTCTGGACCCCCGGCCGGTCGCGACGGCCATTCTCGATGCGGACGAAAAGGCGCAGTTGAGCTATACCGGCCTGCAATTTTCGCCGGACGGCTCGCGGATTTACCTCGCCAATGTCAACGGCGACCTCAAGGTCTTCCGGGTTGGGCCCGACCATCAGGTTGCTCCGTTCTGTTCCATGGCGCTGCCGCCGGCGGATGCGCCGGGACGCGTGAACGAAATCCCCGCCGGCATCGCCGTCTCGCGCGACGGGAAGAAAATCTACGTCGCGGGGAATCTTTCCAACCGGCTGATTGAACTCGATGCCGCGACGGGGAAAGTCCTGCGGACGTGGGATGTGGGCGTCGCGCCGTTTGATGTCGTGCTGGCCGGGCACAAGATTTATGTCAGCAACTGGGGCGGACGCCGGCCGGACGCCGGCAGCGTCACCGGCCCGATCGGGGAAGGTGCCCGGGTGCGGGTGGACGCCCGGAGCATTGCCAGTGAAGGCTCGGTGTCGGTCATTGATCTGCGCGGCGATAACGCCGGGATGCAGGCGCGGGCCGCGCGGGAAATCGTCGTGGGACCGCACGCCTGTGCTCTGGCCTTGTCGCCGGACGGCCGCTGGCTCGTGGCGGCGAGCGCGGGCAGTGATGCGCTGAGCGTCATTGATACCCACAGCGACACCGTGGTGGAAACGGTCTGCGCACGGCAAAAACCCGGTGACCCGTTTGGTGCGCAGCCCGACGCGCTGGTTTTTGATCGTTCGGGCAAAACGCTTTTCTGCGCGAACGCCTCGCAAAATGCCGTGGCGGTTTTCCGGTTCCAGCCCAAATCGCGTGACACCGAAATGCTCGGCCTGATTCCCGCCGGCTGGTTTCCCGGTGCGCTGGTGTTCGACGCCCGGCACATGAACATTTGCGTGGCGAATCTCAAGGATTTCGCGGCCAAAACGGAACGGGCGCGGCTGGGCGCCACCGGCTTCGGCTTCAACACCAAGCAATACGCCGGCTCGCTTTCCGTGATTCCGGTTCCCTCGAAACGCGAACTGGCGAAATTCACGCAGCAGGCGCTGGCGGATTTGCGTTATCCGCTCATCGCGCAGGCGAAGCTGCCGGCGCGTCCCGGACGCGCTCCGCAGCCGGTGCCGGAGCGGGTCGGCGAGCCCAGCGTCTTCCGGCACGTCATCTACATCATCAAGGAAAACCGCAGCTACGACCAGATTCTCGGCGACGTGCGGGAAGGCAATGGCGACGGCTCGCTCTGCAATTTCGGCGAGCACGTGACGCCCAACCAGCACCGGTTCGTCCGCGAATTTGCTTTGTTGGACAACTTCTATTGCTCCGGAATCCTGAGCGCGGACGGACATCAATGGGCGGACAGCGGCATCACCACGGAATATGTCGAGCGCTCCTTTGCCGGCTGGCCGCGCAGCTATCCGGCGGGCGGGTTCGGGCCCGGCGGCAGCGACGCCCTGGCGTATTCGCCCGCCGGTTTCATCTGGAACAACGTGCTCGCCCACGGCAAAACCGTTCACGACTTCGGCGAATTCACCACCGCCAGCAAGCGCTGGAAAGATCCGACGCGGCACCGGAAAATTGGTTTTGCCGAGGCCTGGCAGGATTTCATCAGCGACGCAAACGCCATTGATTACACCTGCAAGCCAGACATCGAGGCCCTGCGGCCGTTCATCGAAAAAGACTGGTCCAGTTGGGATTTGAACGTGCCGGACGTGGTGCGCGCGGCGAAATTCATCCGTCGTTTAAAGGAATTTGAGCAGCACGACAATCTGCCCGCGCTGACCATCCTCTGGCTGCCCAACGACCACACCAGCGGCACGAAAGCCGGTTCGCCCACGCCCGCCGCGCAGGTGGCTGACAATGACCTGGCCTTTGGCCGGATCGTCGCGGCCGTGAGCCACAGCAGGTTTTGGAAGGACACCTGCATCATGGCCGTGGAAGACGATCCGCAAAATGGCTGGGATCACGTCAGCGGCTACCGCAGCACGGCTTACGTCATCAGCGCCTACACGAAACGGCACGCGGTCATCCATACTCAATACAATCAGACCAGCCTGCTGCGCACGATGGAGCTGATGCTCGGCCTGCCGCCAATGAATCAGATGGACGCCACCGCCACGCCGATGTTCGATTGCTTTACCAACACGCCGGATTTCACCGCTTTCGATGCCGTGACCAACCAGGTGCCGTTGGACCAGATGAATCCCGCGCCGGATCGGATCAAGGACGCCCAACGCCGGAAGGATGCGCTGGTGTCCGCCCGGCTGCCGCTGACCCAGCCGGACCAATGCAATGAGGACGTGCTCAACCGCATTCTTTGGCGCGCGACGATGGGCACGAGGCCGTATCCCGAATGGGCGGTGAAAGTCGTGGATGATGATGACTGAATTCCCTCGGCGCAACCGCCTCAGTTGGAATGAAAGCGGGAGCAGTGTGACCAGCCCCGCATTTGCCGGGCGCATCTGGACACGGTCCTTAAGTTCGAGATGAAACGCTTCCGGCGTCAGTCGGAAGCGTAGTGGCACAGGCATCCTGCCTGTGGGTTTCTGCCAGCCAGGCCACGCGGACGCAATTCACCGGCAGGATGCCTGTGCCACTACCTAGGCTGCGGCCAGTCAGGGACCGTGTCCAGATGCGCCCCATTTGCCGGCCCGCAAAATCCAAAATTGTGCAAAGCCGGCGCTTGAACTAAGCTCGTCTGATGTTCGATTCGCTGACCAGCAAACTCCAGACCGCGTTCAAAAACCTGCGCGGTCTCGGCAAAATT
>JAJXXI010000174.1 GCA_021781185.1 bacterium | reverse complement strand
ATATCCCGGCGGCACAACCGATCCCGCCAATTTTATCAGCGGCTCGAAACTGCAAGATGTCGCCATCACTGGTGCCGGCATGATTGACGGTCAGGGCATTCCTTGGTGGCCTTATGCCCGCGAACGAGGCGCGCGCCGTCCGCGAATGATCGCGCTCGCCGCCTGCGACCGCATCTTGATTGAAGGCGTCACGCTCTCCAACTCGCCGATGTTCCACATTGCCATCCAGAGCCATTCGGAAAATATCACCGTGCGCGGCGTGACCATCCGCGCCAATCCTTCCACCGACCCCGTGCATCCCGGGCACAACACCGACGCCTGCGACGTGAGCGGGAAACATGTTCTCGTGCAGGACTGCAATGTCAGCGTGGGCGACGACGATTTCACCTGCGGCGGCGGCACGTCCGACGTGCTCATCACCAACTGCACCTACGGCTACGGCCATGGCGTTTCCATTGGCAGCCCGACCGCCGGCGGCGTTTCCAATCTCACCGTCATCAATTGCACCTTCAACCAGACCGAGGCCGGCATCCGCATCAAATCCGACCGCGACCGCGGCGGCTATCTGCACAACCTCAAATACCTGAACTTGCGCATGACCAATGTGGGTGCCCCCATCCTGATTTATGCCGCTTACATGGCGACCAACCGTGAGTATCGCAATTTGGACCGGCTCGCGCCCGAAACCGCCGCCGGTTATCCGGCTAGGACCGTTGGACCGCGCACGCCGGTTTATCGCGACATCACCTTCAGCAACATCACCGCCACGGCGACTGCCGGACACCGCGCCGGACTCATCTGGGGCTTGCCGGAAATGAACGTCAGCAACGTGCTGCTGGAAAAGATCAACATCAAAGCTGACCAACCCTTTGGCATTTACGACGTGCAAAACGTCCGGCTCGTGGATTGCAACATCGTGACGCCTGAAGGCGTGAACCAAATCGTCAGCACCAACGCGCAAATCACGGTGAGCGGTCATTAACGGAAAGTTCCGTTACGCAAGGGTTGCCCTCAGAAACGGGCCGTCCGGCCGGGTTTTTCACGGCAGGCTGACGCGGTAGAATTGTTGCGGCAAAGTGGTGTCGGGAGAATTCGTGATGATGTATTGGCCTGCCAGATCAAATTTGTTCGTCGCAATCCGTGGCCATTGTGACATGGGCAAAGCGAGATTCGTCGTTGCGACCAGAAAATTTGTTCCGCCTCCCGGACCGCCGTTGCCCGTAAAAATCAAGTTGGCATCGTCTTGCTTTATCGCCAGTGAGGGTGGCGGTTTAATGCCGTATTCAAACGCACCCAGGTCGGGTGCTGAACCGGCGTAGGCGATCCCTGCATTCGTCCCTGCATCCACCAGTTCGCTGTGACTAACGAGTTGTGCGAAGGCGATATACGGCAGGCTGCCATCCGCCTGGCGCGGTGCGGTCAGCAGGCTTTCGTCGAGCGACATAAAGTCGTTGCTGCTAACGGTCACCGGCAGGGTGAAATAGTTGAAGGCCACGTCGCTCTGGTTGGTGTCCAGCCACGTTACCCGGTTCGTGCCCGAATAAATAAACCCGAGGTTGTTGCGCATGTAGTGGTTGAAGCCCGGCGTGTCGTAGCTGCGGCTCACGTTGTTGGTGTTGCAAACCATGTTGTAGTCCGTGCCGTTCCGCATCGCCGTGTTGTTGATGAAATCCAGTCCGTCCGGATGAAAATTCGCGTAGAAACCGTTTGCGCCGTTGCCCACCGCCAGACAGAACCGGATCACGTTACGCGGCGGAGGAACCGGATACGATCAACGCCGGCCTTTGCAAGGAAACGAACGCGCTCCGCAACACGGATTCAACAATATCTGCGAATAATTCGCTCTTCGTTTGAAATCGGATTTGGTGTAGACCGGTTCCATGAGCAGCCAACTCCCAGCACCAGCCGGCAGCAATACTTTCGAGCGAATCAAACAAGTCAACACGCAAGGCAACGAATTCTGGTCGGCACGCGAATTGGCGCGCGTGCTCGAATACACCGACTTTCGCAATTTTGTTGCGGTCCTTGCCAAGGCGCGCGAAGCCTGCGAACAGAGCGGACACAAGGTTTCCGACCATTTCGTTGATTTCAACGAAATGGTTCCCATCGGCTCCGGCGCGCAACGCGAGATAGAGGATTGGGCGCTGTCCCGCTACGCCTGCTACCTCGTGATTCAAAACGCCGATCCGAGCAAGCCGCTCGTCGCGCTCGGACAAACTTATTTCGCCGTGCAAACGCGCCGCCAGGAATTGGCCGACGACGAGGCGTTGAAAGAAGACAAAATGCGCCTGCTGCTTCGCGCCGAAATGAAGAAGCACAACAAACAACTCGTCGGCGTCGCCAAGCAATCTGGCGTGGTGCAACCGCTGGACTACGCCATCTTCATGGACCACGGCTATCGCGGGCTTTACGGCGGACTGGGAATGCGCGATGTCCACGAACGCAAATGGCTCAAGCCCAAACAAAACATTCTCGACCACATGGGCAGCACGGAACTGGCGGCCAATTTGTTCCGCGCCACGCAGACCGAGGAAAAACTCCGCCGCGAAAACGTGCGGCACAAAGATCACGCCAACCGGATTCACAACGAAGTGGACCGCAAAGTCCGCAAGACCATTCATGAACTCGGTGGCACGATGCCGGAAGATATGCCCGTGGCTGAGAGCATCAAGAAAGTCGCGAGCCGGGAGAAGAAGCGGTTGAAGGCCGGGGCATGATCTTCACTTAACCGCGGAGACGCAGAGACGCGGAGGCAACTGTCGGAAATTATTTGCCCGCTTCGGGAAAGGTCGTTTGAGAATCTGCGTGATGGTTGTTCAATGCTCTCACAACTTTATGGAAACTCGCAACGCGAGGAATAATGCTGCAAGATAGCTCTCGCATATCCGTAACTATTTCTTTCACCGGAGAGATTAAGCATTCGCATTGCAAGCGAACGCCAGCCCGCTTCAACATCCTTGTGAACCTTTACCTTTGGTCGTGCCCTGCCTGACCGAATATTTTCGTGCAACCGTCTTTGGCCTCGAAACAAAATCTGTCGGTTTGGATGTTTGCTAGAAATTTCCAGAACGATTTTATCTAACTCATCCAGAGTTTTATCAGGGCCAAACGTTACTGGTTTAATCGCGTTCATTTTTTGGCTGAACTCCGCGCCTCTGCGTCTCTATGGTTCAATTCAGGCGGAATAATTCTCCATCCCCGCGCACGAGCACACCGGGTTGCGGTCGCCGAAGACGTTGTCCACGCGGCTGACGTGCGGCCAGAATTTGTAGTCGAGCAAATCCTTCGCCGGAAACGCCGCCTGTTCGCGCGAATACGGACGGTTCCAATTATCGCTGGCGATCTGGTTGGCAGTGTGCGGGGCGTTTTTGAGCAGATTGTTTTTCGCATCCACCGCGCCGGTTTCCACGGCGGTCATTTCGGCGTGGATGGCAATCATCGCGTCGCAGAAACGGTCGAGTTCGTATTTGGATTCGCTTTCGGTCGGCTCGACCATCAGCGTGCCAGCGACGGGCCACGAGAGCGTGGGCGCGTGGAATCCGTAATCCATCAAGCGCTTCGCCACATCCTCGGCGGTGACGCTGTGGAAGGCGCGCAGGTCCAGAATGCATTCGTGCGCGACGAGGCCCTTGCTGCGGTAGAGCGTCGGGAAATAGTTTTCCAATCGCGCGGCGATGTAATTTGCATTCAGAATGGCGAACTTCGTCGCTTCGGTGAGTCCGTCCGCGCCGGTCATGGCGATATACATCCAGGAAATTGGCAGGATGCTGGCGCTGCCCCATGGCGCGGCGCTGACGGGACCGATGTGTTGTTTGGAATGATCCACTTCTTCCAGGCGCGAGGTGAACACCGGATGGCTGGGCAGGAAATGAACGAGATGTTTCGCCACGCCGATCGGTCCAACGCCCGGCCCACCGCCACCGTGCGGAATGCAGAAGGTTTTGTGAAGGTTCAGATGGCAGACATCCGCGCCAATGTGGCCGGGGCTGGTGAGGCCAACCTGCGCGTTCATGTTCGCGCCGTCCATATAGACCTGTCCGCCGTTCGCGTGGATGATGTCGCAGATATCGCGGATGGTTTCCTCAAACACGCCGTGCGTGCTGGGGTAGGTGACCATGAGACAGGAGAGGTCGTTCTTGTGCGCTTCGGCTTTCGCTTTTAGATCGGCGACGTCTATGTTGCCGCTGGCGTCGCATGCGACGGCGACGATTTTCATGCCGGCCATCGCGGCGCTGGCGGGGTTGGTGCCGTGCGCGGAAGTCGGGATGAGGCAGACGTTCCGATGCGTGTCGCCGCGCGATTCGTGATAAGCGCGGATGACGAGCAAACCGGTGTATTCGCCTTGGGAGCCGGCGTTGGGCTGCAAGGAAATACCTGCAAAGCCGGTGATTTCCGCGAGCCAGTCTTCGAGGTTTTGGAATAAAATCTGGTAGCCGCGTGCCTGACCAAGCGGTGCGAACGGATGAATCTTCGCGAACTCCGGCCAGGAGACGGGGAACATTTCCGCCGCCGCATTCAGCTTCATGGTGCAGGAGCCGAGTGGAATCATCGAGGCGGTGAGCGACAGGTCGCGGGATTCAAGGCGCTTGATGTAGCGTAGCATCTCGGTCTCGCTGTGGTAGCGGTTGAAGACGGGATGCTGTAGGAATTTGCTGGTGCGCGGCGGTAGCGCAGACATTCCTGTCTGCGGGTTCTCCGGGTTTTCCAACCCGGAGTTTTTGGAACTGGCGACTGGAAAGTCGCCAGAACCCGCAGGCTGGAAAGCCTGCGCTACATCGGTTATAGAAAAATCCGTGGCTTTGCCACCATCGAAGATTTGGAGAATCGTTGAGACGTCTTTGATGCTCGTCGCTTCATCAAGCGAAATGCTTATGGTTTTGTTGTCAATCACGTGGAAATTCATCATGTGTGATCCCGCGAACTTTACAATTTCGGCGGCAGTCTTGTCGCCGAGGGCGATGGTCAACGTGTCGAAATAACTTTGCGCAGAAACTTTGTGACCGAGTTTTTCCAATCCGGCCGCCAAAGCTTGCGTAAGAGCGTGAACGCGTTGGGCAATTTTCTTCAAACCCTCCGGTCCGTGATAGCAGGCATAAAGCGACGCCATGTTGGCGAGCAATGCCTGGGCGGTGCAGATGTTGCTGGTGGCTTTTTCGCGACGGATGTGTTGTTCGCGCGTGCCGAGCGCGAGACGCAGGGC
>JAJXXI010000293.1 GCA_021781185.1 bacterium | reverse complement strand
ATCTGCATCAGCAATTACTTGAGCGGGCGCATGAGCACCGACGTCACGAATTTTACGACGGTGGACGTGATGCAACTGGCCAAGGCTTATTTCGTTTCCAATTTTCCGGTCAGTTACCACAACCCGGTGCTGGTGGCCAAGGTCATTGCCGCCAATGATTATTTCGCTTCCAACTATTATGCGAATCCCGGCACGGCGAGCGCGGCGTGGGGCGGCAATTTTGGAAACATCGGCTGGGGGATTCATCTGTTGTTGCCCGAACTTCAGTCCAGTCTCGATGTCGCTCAAAATTTTGGTGTCGGCGGCAACGTCACTCGCCGCAAAGCCTGGGGCGACATGCTGCTGGCGAGCCGTGACTATGGCCGTTTCAACCGGAACGCGTTGAGCAATCAGGGGCTCATTTCCGGCACCAGCATCTATTGGGCAAATCGCGGTTTGCTTGACTTGGGCAATGCCAGCGCGTTTTCCGAATCCGAGGGACAACGTTATTTGCTGGAAGCCATCGGTCTTGCGCCGTGGCTCGGCAGCGATCTGCCCGGCGGCGGACATTCGTATCTGCACGGCACGAATTATTTCCAAGTCACGCCCAAGGGCCTGACGCGGGAGTGGGGCTATGTCGGCATTGCTTACGGCGAAATGCAGTTTTACGCGGCGGACTTTTATTCGTGGACAACCAATCCGGTTTTTCTGGTGCAGGCCATAAAAATGGTCAAGGCGCGGGCGAATTTTCGCCGGCCCAGCATGGAAGTCAGCGGCGGCAATTATTACCGCGACATGGAGGGCATCGGCCTGCTCGCCTGGCGCGGTGCGAACGAATCTGACGGCGATTATGCGGATGAAGTGGCTTATGGCGACCGCACCGGTTGGGCGTTGGGATTGCGCTGCGCGGCGGTCACGCTAGATTCCAATGCGGTGGGCTACGCCAAACAAATGCTGGCGGATAACCAATACTTCAACAATCTCACGGTGAGCGGTTCGGAATACAGCAGCATCGGAAACCAAACCGATTCGCGCGACGCCCTGGATGTTTTTGCCGATTATCAAAAAGTCATGAACGCGCCGGACAGCGGTGTGCGCCTGCCCATGACTACCGGTCAGCCGGATTACGCGTGGGCGGACGAGGAGGACGGCATAGTTGTCATCAAGCACAACGGCGAGCGGCTTTGGCTCGAAACCTACTGGCAGGCGAAAACGGGCACCGGTGTCAACGGCGTGGGGCGCTTCTACGACAGCACGATCAATTTTGACCGTTACGGTGTTCTGGAAACCAGTCCGCAGATTGATTTCAGCGGCGCGTTCAATACACGACCGAACTTAATGGACAAGCCGGAGCAGAACCTTTACACGCCGCCGGACGATCCGCTTCAAGCTTATCAAGGCGAACGCTTGCCTGTGGCCGCGAGCGATCCACTCGCCACGGATGACCAGCCCTTCTGCGGCCAGGCGCTGTTCTGGGCCTGTCGTTACGGCAATTTCCTCATCGGCATCAACCGGAGCACGGACAAGACATATCAATTGCAGACGCCGCCGAATTTTATTTCAGCGACGAATTTGATCACGGGACAGAACCTGTCCGGGCCCGTTTACGTTGCGCCGCAATCCACCGTGGTTTTGTATTTGAACAGCGCGACGAACAGCCATCCGGTTCCGATGGCACCGTTGTCGCTCACTTCCGTCGGGAGTCCGACGCCTTCAATCGCATTGGACTGGAGCGCCGCGTCTGGCGCAACCGGCTACAACGTCAAACGCGCCACCTCCAGCGGCGGGCCATACACCACCATCGCCAATGTCGCCACTACGAATTACACCGATACCAGCATGAGTCCGGGCGTGACTTGCTTTTATGTGGTTTCCGGGACGAACGCGAACGGCGAAAGTGAATACAATTCCCTGGAAGCGACTGCTAGTGCGGGGTTGCTGTCGCCGTGGCTGGACACCGACATCGGCACCGTGAACGCGACAGGAAGCGGAGATTACAATGACGGCGTGTTCACCATCAGCGGTGAAGGCTTCGATATTGGCAGCCAATCTGACACGTTGAATTTCGGCTGCACGACCATGACCAACAGCGGCGTGTTCATCGCGCATCTGGCGTCAGAACAATTTGGCGGCATGGCGGATGACAAGGTGGGCATCATGTTTCGCGAAAGCACCAGCGCGAATTCCAGGACCGCCGCAGTGATGATTGACGGGGCGCAGGGGATTGCCCGGTTTGCGACGCGCACGAGCACCGGTGGCTGGATGAACTGGATTGACGGCCCGGCGTCCAGCGTGCCGGGATGGTTCAAGCTTCAGCGCAGCGGCAACACTTTTACCGGCTATGTTTCGGACGACGGCGCGACCTGGGTGGGCGTGGGAACCAACACATTTACAATGAACAGTGTTTTGCTGGCCGGTTTTGCGGTTTGTTCCCGCAATACTGGCACCTTGAATGTTTCAACATTTGACAACGTCACGCTGCCAGGCTGGACGCCGCCGCCGGATGCCCCCTCAAATCCTTCCGCGACGGCAAGCAATGCACTGGTGAGCTTGAAATGGAATGCCTCGACGAATGCGATGGGTTACCTTGTCAAGCGCGCCTTGGTTTCCGGTGGAGCTTACACGACCATTTCCTCCATCGGCTCAACGAACAGCGTGGATAACAGCGTGGTCAATGGAACCCGGTATTTCTACGTCATTACGGCGACAAATTTGGCGGGCGAGAGTGCGGCGTCAGTTGAGGTGAGCGCCCAGCCGGAATCACTGGCCCCGCCCGAGTTGGCCTTTCAGCCTGGTGTCGGCCAGATTCAATTGTCCTGGCCAGCGGATCACCTTGGCTGGGAGCTGCAAATGCAGACGAATTCAACCGGCTCGGGCTTGGGCACGAACTGGATAACGGTGCCAGATTCCACAGCGACGAACCAAATAGGAATTCCGCTGAATGCAGCCACCGGCAGCGCCTTTTTCCGCCTAATTTTGATGCCATGAAAACTTGCGGGCCGAATCGTCGCACCAGTGTGCGCTAGCATGTAGTTGTTTCCGCCGATCAAAAATGGAAACTAAAATATTGGGACTGATCGGTTGCCTGATGTGATTTTGGAACTGCCAACGGCATTTTAAAAATAGCAAACCGCCGTTATAGCAAAGTAATTGAATTTAGAATGACAACCTTAAATAAAAATCTGGCGGCGCAGGAAACCGGCACCGCCCTCGATATTCGTGGTAATCTTGAAAGGGCTTTTGAACTTTGCGTGCGCAAAACGCGCGGCAACATCAAGCGGCTGGCGGACGAACCCAAATCCGCCGCCCTGGCGTTGGATGGAAATTACTTTGCCTTTCCCGAGGGCTTTTACGAAATTGGCAACTGGACCTCGTCTTTCTTTACCGGCATGGCCCTGTTGTCCTGGCAGGAAACGGAGGACGAAGACTTCCTGAAACAAGTTTTGCGGCTGGCACCCCACTATCGCGAAAAGGTATTCACCCGCCATCTGGACACCCATCACGATCTTGGGTTCCTTTATTCTCTTTATTCCGTGGCCCTCTACAAACTGACGGGGGACAAAGAACACCGTTCAGTGGGGTTGCGCGCCGCCGAGGTGCTGGCCCAGCGATTCAATGAAAAGGGCAATTTCATACGCGCCTGGGGACACATGAACACCACGGAATACGACAACATGGCAATCATTGACTGCCTGATGAACTTGCCGTTGCTGTATTGGGCTTCGTTGGAGACCGGCGACAATAAATACCATGACATCGCCGTGCGCCACGCTGACATGGCGTTGAAAACCTTCGTGCGCGCGGATGACTCGGTCTATCACGCCTACCGTTTCGATTTGGAGACAGGCAGGCCCGTGGGTGGCGACACCTATGGCGGCTGCGCCGTGGAATCGCAATGGGCGCGGGGCACGGCTTGGGCGATTTACGGGTATGCGTTGAGCTATGGCTACACGCGCAATCCCAATTACTTGGAGGCTTCATTGCGGCTGGCGCGCAAATTCATCGCCAATCTGGACCAGGAAATTGTCCCGATGTGGGACTTCAAGCTTTCACCCGAAGCGCCGGCCATCCGGGATGCTTCTGCAGGTTCAGTGGCCGTTTGCGGATTTCAAGAATTGCTCAAATACAAGACCAATGATGCAGAATTGACGGCGGCGAGCCGACGATTGCTCAGGCGGCTGTGCCAGGCGGATTATCTGAACATTGATGTGAGTTGTCCAGGCATCCAGAAAAACGGCCAGATTGGAGCACCTAATAAAATGGGCCAAAATGCCTACACCAGTTGGGGGGATTATTACCTCATGGAAGCCCTGAGCCGCGAGTTATTTGGCCCGGAAACCTTCTGGTAAGGTCAACAGCAGCGTGGCCTACACCAATACGCGAGCGATCACACCTCCGGTTGGTCTTTTCCATCAACTAGATATCCTCCCATGACCGAGGCCGCTGGAGCTACTTCGCGCTCGGAGGTGTGAAATGGTCGGCGTGCAGGGTAACGCTCTCGGACTTGGCACTCATCTAGTGCGATGCGGATTATAAAGCCGCCGGTTCTCTTTGAACTACACGCCGGACGGTGACCGTCGGCAAAATTGGCGGAATGCCGTGGACTCGCACCACTTGCCCGAAGGCACGCACTCGTTAGCACCGAGGCCCGGCTCGCGTGGCCGGTTGACATTCTGACGCTTCGATTTGGTTACAGGCTGAAGGTTGGAAGTCATGGGCTAACCGGTTTGGAATCAAACCTGCACAACGGAATCAAAGGAGCCGCACCCGGTAATAGGCGGCACCAAGAGTGGCGCCGTTGGTGTGGACAAATTGGGCCTCACCGGTATTGGCGGCCGTGAAATCGCTGACGCCCGGGACACTTTGCCAATCCGGATTGGCTAAATCGAGCGCCCACTCAAGGTGATACGATTTTCCACCGATAGCGTCAAATGTCACGACCACGTCCTTACCGTTGAGCACAACCGTAGTTCTTCGCAGGACGGGCGTTAGCAGAACGGCGTGGGTCCGCCCGCCGATCTCGCCGACGGCAGCGATTTGTCCGGAATCGTTGATGGTTCTTCCCGGCACGCGGCTCCCGGTCTCAATCAATCGGATGTTGCTGAAGCCCGATCCGGGAAGCAGCAATCCGTTGATATCGCTCATCACTCCGTTCTTGTAAATGAAGGCGTGGTAGACGCTATTGTTATTGGTCGCGGGGTAGGAATTCCCAACAATTTCGCCCGAATTGTTGATCGCGTAAGCGT
>JAJXXI010000728.1 GCA_021781185.1 bacterium | reverse complement strand
CCAGCAGCCAGTCACGCGTGAGCGGATTGTCATATTGCGGAAGAATTGTTTTCATACCGGCGGCATAATCGTTTCCCGGAGAAAGGTTGGCACTGAACAACAAAAAATCCTGGGGGCGCAGAAGCGAGATGAGTTTCGGCAAAATCTGATCCGGCTCGAAATTCGGAATCATGCCAAAAAAGGTGACAAGTGACGGGTGATTCGCCGCATGAAGTTCCGAAGGCTCCGGCACCGTCGCCAGATCGCAGACGAAGGGGGAACATTTTCCCGCAGACACGAACGCCATTGCCGCTTTGCGGGCGACAAGCACCATCGCCACGCTGACATCGCAGGGGGTGTAAGAAATATTTTTGCCGCATACCTGCAACCGCTTCATCAACTGCACGTCCTTTTGTCCGCCGCCGCAACCCAGTCCTATGACATGAATGCGCCCGGCTTTCATCTGTGCGGCGGCCTCGACAAAAGCCTGGTCGTATGTCGCGAGAACTCCTTGGTTGTATCGGGCGGGCGAATGAGCCTCGTGCAACGCGAGCCATTTCTGGGCCTGTTTGACGCTGTCGTAATGAAACTTGTGATTGACCCGCCGTGTGCGCAGCGAGGCCAGCAAATCACGACGAATATTTTCCGGAAACTGACTGGGATGGATCGCAACTTGGACGGCGGCGGTCATGCGCGATTAACTTTGGGGGAATTTGACGTAGAGCAACCAGTAAATCACCACGCCCGTCACGGAAACATACAGCCACAGCGGCAGGGTCCAGCGGGCAATTTTTTTGTGCGATTCAAAGCGCTCCTTTCTCGCCCGCCAGAGCGTGATCAAAATCAACGGCACGATGACGATGGCGAGCACCGTGTGAGTCAGCAAAATCGTCAGATAAACCGGACGAAACCAAGCCGGATGCAGAAACCGAGTCGGCCCTTCATGCAACACCACGGCGAGATAGCCGTGATACGTGAGATAGCAGCCCAGAAAAACCACCGAGGTGCAGAAGGCCGCCACCATGCAGTTGCCGTGCGCCGTTTTGTTGCCCCGCTTGATGTTGATGAACCCCAGCGTCAGCAGGATGGCACTCAAGCCATTCAGGGTGGCGTTGACGGCGGGCAAGTCGTGAATGGTCATGGCTCATTTTCCAACTGGCGGACGACATTCAGAATCTTGGGCTCGACCTTCGACCACGCCACGCCGTCGCCGGCGGTTTCAAAAAATGTCCGCAGCCGGGCGTGTTTGTCCACCACCACAAAAATCGTGGCGTGTATGAACAAATCCACCGGGCTTTTGCGGTCTGCCAGTTTGATGGGCTGGGTGCTGAGCTTCAGACTGTTCCCAGCCACTGCGGCAATTTCCCGCTTGGTTCCCGTGAGGAACAGCCACCGGTGAAAATCCGCACCGGCGCGTTGGCCGTATTTTTTCAGGATGGCGGCGGAATCGTAATCCGGGTCGGTGGTGAACGTGACCAGCCTGGCCGTGCTGTCGGACGGCAGCTTGTCCTGCAGCGACTTCATCTGCTGGGTCATGCGCGGACACTGGCCGGCGCAACGGGTGAAGATGATGTCGGCCACCCAGACGTGATTCGTCAAATCGGCGAGGGTGGTGACCTGGCCTTCCTGATTTGTCAGCGTGAAGTCGGCGACGGGACCAATGACCCCAACCGGCGGATTATGGGCAATGCCCGCCAGCCATACGGCAAAGGCCAGGCCGAGCAGGCCGAAAAAAAACAGGAAACCAACCCAGATGGTGCGGGGCGGGCGGGTGGCGGTTTCCGACATGTGGTTCCAGATGTTTTACTCGAAGCTGGCGGCGGAAGTGGTGCCGGATTTGGAAGCCAGCCATGCCTTGTAGTCGGCCTCGCTCTCAACGGTGACAAACCCGCCGGACATGGCGGCATGACCGGGGCCACAAAGCTGCGCGCACTCGATCTGATAACGCCCGATTTTTGTGGGGGTGAAGGTGCAGGGAATCCGCAGGCCGGGAATGGCATCCTGCGTGATGCGCATGGCCACCAGCTTGAGCGAGTGGATCACGTCTTTGGAACTCAAATAAATCAGCACCGGCTTGTTGACGGGCACATGAATTTCATTGAGCAATTGAATGTCATCCTTGCCATCGGGATCGGTCGGGTCAACGCCGAAGACGTTGGTGTCGGAAACAAGGCTCATGTCCTGCTGGCCAAATTTTCCGTCCGGTCCGGGATAACGCACGTTCCACGCATATTGCTGCGCCACAATCTGAATGACGGTGGCATCCTTGGGATCGGGAAATTTGCTGACGTTCCTGGCCCAGAGCGGGATGGCTATCCCCAGCAGCAACACCGCCTCCGCGAGAACGACGGCAACTTCGGTATATTTGGGAATTTTACTCTTGGATCCTTCATGGTCGGCAACAGGATTGCGCCGGGCATTGAACCGCCAGAGAGCATAGCAAAAGTAAATGCTCCAGCCGATGAACAGTGCCAGCATCAGCCAGTGGACATAAACCATGAGATCATCCACCGCCACGCCTTTGACCGAGGCAACTTCGGGCAGACCAAGAACATGTTGGGCAAACCAGTCTTTCATACTTTTACGGGTTCGGGAGAATGGAATTTTTTCTGCGCCTCGGCCTCAAGCGCCTCACTCTTGCGGATGACGTAGATTAAAAACGTCAGGAACACGGCCAGCACCGTGCCTATGACGGCCATCAGCGTAAAAATGCCCCAGTTCATGCCCTCGGCCATCGGCGCGTCAATGTTGGCACCATAACATGCGGCGCAGGCAAACAGTTTGGACGGTGCGAACACCAGAAGCATGAACCATGCGGATTTGAGGACTATTTTCACAGATAGCTGACGTTTTTCAGTTTTTTCAAAAAATAAAAGCCGTAGAAGATCACCCCAATGCCGGCCAGAATTCCCATCACACCCCAGAATAAACTGCCCGTCTGAAAGGCCCACGCGGCACAACCGAAGGACAACGCCGTGAGCAGGGTCACGAAAATAAGATGGAAGGCTTTCAGCGACATTTCAGTGAAGGATGGTGCCAACGGGCGGCTCCCCCGTGGCCCAGATGGTCAGCCCCATGAGGCCGATGAAAAAGAACACGGTGAAACCGAGGACGATGTAAATCAGTTTCTTTTCAGTCAACAGGTGCATCAGATAGCCGGCAACGAGAAACGCATTTATCACGGCGATGGACAGAATGAGGGTGACCTTCAAGGTCCAGCCGGTGCCGATATGTGAGAAGGACGTGGCAATCATGCCGGAGGTGGTGCATACAATGACGAGAAGCACCACCGCGCAAAGGCGGATGTAATGGTCGAGACTTACGGAATGGTCGGATTCGCTCATAAAAACAATTCAGGTTAAATAAAGCACAGGAAACAGGAAAATCCATACCAGATCCACAAAGTGCCAGAACAGGCCGGAGACTTCGATGCGGTTGGTGAAGCGTTCAGGATCGGTTTTCCACATGCGGCTGCCCGGCCCCCAAAGATAAAGAATCATCAGCGTGCCACCCAAAACATGCAGACCGTGCAGGCCGGTGATCGTGAAATAAATCGCGGTGAAGGTGTTATGACTCGGGCCATAGTTTCCCATTTGCGAGATCTCCGACGCCGGGACGGTGATTTCCTGGATTTTGGCGGCTTCCGCCGCCGGAGCGCGCAAATCCACCAACTCCCGGCTGTCTTCAACCATCCGGCCTTCAAGGGTCAGGCTGCCGGTTTTCTGGGCCAGATCGAAGTCTTTCGATTCGTCCAGCAAATGGCCGTCGGCGATTTTGCCGTTGGTCAGATGGACTTCGTAGTGAGTCAATTCGTCATGATATTCGTAGCCATGCAGGCAAAGAAACGTCACCCCAAGCAGGATGGTGCAGGCATGAAAGAATTTGAATTTACCGAACTGACGAACCTTGCACGCGGCCCACGCCAGCAGCGTGGTGATGGCCGAAAGCGCGAGCACAAAGGTGTTGATGGCGCCGAGCTTGACATCGAGCCAGCCGTGCGGCCAGGTGCCGGGTTCGGCCCCGACGCGCAACAGGACATAGGCGGAAAACAGCCCGCCGAAGAGCATCACTTCTGACGCGAGAAAAAGCCAGATGCCCAGCTTGGCGTTGTAAATGCCGGTGTCCGGCCGGTTTTCAATTGTGTAGGGAATTTCCATGAAAAATCAGGCGTGCGCCGTTGTCGGTTTGATCGAACCCGAACCAGTAACATCGGTTTCATCCTGCGGAGTAAAATCCGTGCCGTGGCCGGGCTGGCTGTATTCGTAGGGTCCGCGGACGACGTGTGGTTCCGTCTCAAAGTTGCCGTGCGGCGGCGGCGTGGGCGTCTGCCAGTCCAACGTGGTCGCCTGCCACGGATTGTCGCTATGAACCTTTTCGCCGTGGCTGATGCTCCAGAATAAATTGATGATGAAAGGAAGCTGCGCGATGCCCAAGGCGATGGCGGCCCATAGAATCCAGCCGTTCAACTGCATCACCGTTCCAGGCAACGCGTCAATGGCACCGGGCACGCGGGCGGCGGAGTAGTTCACCGCACCATCGCTCATGCGGCGCAACATGCCTTTGATGCCCTGCGCAAACATCGGCATGAACACCAGGTTCATGAACGTGAACGAACACCAGAAATGCACCCGGCCCCAGAATTCATTCATCCGGCGTCCGGTCATTTTTGGAAACCAGAAATAGATACCGGCGAAAAGCGCAAAGATGGTTCCCGGCGCGACGACATAATGAAAATGCGCAATGATGTAATAGGTGTCGTGCAGATACAAATCCGTCGCCGCCAGCCCCAGCGGCAGGCCGGTCAGACCGCCTATGCCAAACATCGGCAGGAATCCCAGCACAAACAACATCGGGGTGTTGATGCGGATCGAACCGCCCCACAGCGAAAGAAACAAACAGGTCAAAATGATGACCGAGGGAATGGAAATAATCATCGTTGTGGCCTGGAAGAACGTGGCGATTTTCTGGCCCATGCCGGTCATATACATGTGATGCGCCCAGACGATGAAGGAAAGGAAGCCGACAAACAGCGAGGAATATACCAGCGATTTGTAGCCCCACAACGGCTTGCGCGTGTTGTTGGCGATGACCTCGGCGACAATGCCCATCGCGGGCAGAATTAAAACATAAACTTCCGGGTGGCCCAGAAACCAGAACAGATGCTGCCACAGCAACGGACTGCCGCCGCCGCTGACATGGGCGATCTTTCCGCCAATGGCCAGACCGGTTGGCAGAAAGAAACTCGTGCCGGCTACATTGTCCATCAAC
>JAJXXI010000739.1 GCA_021781185.1 bacterium | reverse complement strand
ATTGCCTTGGATCTGGGCGCGTCCACCGGCGGGTTCACCGACTGCCTGCTCCAGCGCGGCGCGGCCAAAGTGTTTGCCGTGGACGTGGGCCAGGGCCAGCTCGCGTGGAAACTCAGAACGGATCCGCGCGTGTTGGTCATGGAAAAAACCAACGCCCGGCATTTGACGTGCCGGCATTTCACGGCCCAGCAAGCGGCGGAACCGCCGGCAGACTTGATCGTCGTGGACTGCTCGTTCATCTCGCTCAAGAAAATTCTGCCGCCCGCCGTGCCGCTGCTGAAGCCGGGCGGCAAAATCGTGGCGCTCATCAAGCCGCAGTTTGAGGCCGGCAAGGCGGAGGCGGACAAGGGCCGCGGGGTGATCACCGACACCGCCGTGCATGAGCGGGTGCTGGCGGAATTGCAGGAATTTGTCACGGCGCAGACTGGCCTTTGCTGGCGCGGTGTGGTTGAATCTCCCCTGCTCGGCCCCGCCGGCAACAAAGAATTCCTCACGCTGATTGAAAAAGAACGCTGACCAATTCAGGCGCATCGGACTCCTTGGCAACGCCGAGAAGGCCGCCTGCGCCGCCAGTGTCCGCGCCGCCGCCAAGCTCATCCAGCGCAGCGGACGCAAGGTCGTGTGCGATGACATTACCGCCCAGCTCTCCCAATTGAAATGCGACGTCCGCCCCGACGCCGCCAGTCTGGCAAAAGACGTGAACCTGCTGGTCGTCTTTGGCGGCGACGGCACCATGCTCCACACCGCGCGGCAGATCGCCGGCTCCGCCACGCCCATGCTCGGCGTGAACATCGGCGGCCTGGGTTTTCTCACGGCCGTTCCTTCCGACCGGCTGCCCGCCGCCTTGAAACTCGTCTGGCAGGGTGAATTCCGCTACGAATCCCGCGCGCTGATCGAGGCCACCGGCACGGGTTGCGGAAAAAAGATCAAGACCACGGCATTGAACGACATCGTCATCAGCCGTGGCGCGGCCTCGCGGCTCATCGCCCTGGATGTGAGCGTCAATGGGGAACCCATCACGCGCTACCGCTGCGACGGCCTGATCGTCAGTTCGCCGACTGGTTCCACCGCCTATTCACTTGCCGCCGGCGGCGCGATCGTTTTGCCCACCGCCGAAGTTTTTGCCCTGACGCCCATTTGCCCGCACGCGCTCTCGAACCGTTCCATCATTCTGCCGCTGTCCGCGACCATCCGGGTGAAGGCGATCAAGACCGAACCGGCCACGTTTTTGAATGCCGACGGCCAGATTGCCGGCGAACTGGCCACCGGCAACGAAGTCACCATCCGCCGCAGCCGGAGCGCGGTGCGCCTCCTGCACTTGGCGGACAGCTCATTTCTCGAAGCCCTGCGCCGCAAACTGCACTGGCGCGGAACCTATCTTTGAATTCATGCCCATGGTCAGATTAAAAGACATTGCCCAACTCGTCGGCGTCTCGGTGATGACGGTCTCGAAAGCCCTGCGCAACGAGCCGGATGTGTCCGTTGCCACCAAGGCCAAAATCAAGAAACTCGCCCAGGACATGGGCTACGTGCCCGATTCCAGCGCCCAAGGCCTCCGCACCAAGACCACCAAGCTGTTCGGCCTGCTCATTCCCAGCACAACGAATCCGATTTATGCCCGCATCGTTTTTGCCATCGAGGAACGCGCCTACGAACTGGGCTACGATCTGCTCATCGCGCACACGCTGAATCAATCCGAGCGCGAGGACGCCTCCCTGCGCCGGTTGCTGTCGCGGCGCGTGGATGGGTTGTTCATCACACCGGTTTACCGCTTTGAAGCCGAGGCGCGGATTTACCAGGAAATTGCCGCCCGCAAAACCCCCACCGTCCTGCTCGGGCCGCCCGCGCCGTTTTGCAAAAACTTCCCCGCCATTGAAATCGAGGAACTCGTCGCGAGCTACAACGTCACGAAACATCTGCTCGGTCTCGGGCACAAAAGAATCGCCTATTTCACCGGACCGCCCGCCGCACCGTGGGCCCACGAACGGTTTGAAGGCTATCGCCGGGCACTCCGCGAGACCGGCATCGAAGTGGACGACAAGCTGGTATTTCAATCCGGCAACACCCTTGAAGACGGCACCAAGGCCGCATTGCAGATGCTCAACGAAGGCTGCCGCCCCACCGCCGTCCAGACGGTCAGCGACTTGGTGGCCATCGGTTGTGCGGAGACCTTGTTGAGCCAGGGCATCAGGATACCCGAGGACATCTCCCTCGCTGGCTTCGGCAACGTGCTGACCGCCGAGTTTTACCGCGTGCCGCTGACCACCGTGCGCCAGCCAAAATTTCGTCTCGGCGTCGCTGCGGTCGAAACAATGATGAGCTTGATCCGCGGTGAATCCATCCAGCTCAAACGTCTCCCCGCCGAACTGGAAATTCGCAGAAGCTCCGCGCCGCCAAAGCCGTGACGCCCCGGGGACTGATTTGAGGTTTCAAATCCGTGGTGACCCGTCACGCCTGTTTCCCGCCGCCGAACAGCAGGCGCAAGCTGTTCATCACCACGACCACCGTGCTGCCCTCGTGACCGACCACGCCGATGGTCAGCGGGATGATGCCGAGCAACGCCAGCGTGACCAGCACAACCACCGTGCCCAGCGAAATGATCAAGTTTTGCCGGATGATGGAACGCGCCCGCTGGCTCAGGCGAAAAGCCCCGAGAAAATTTTCCAGACGGTCGTTCATCAGCACCACGTCGGCCTGCTCCAGCGCGGCGTCCGCGCCGCGCGCGCCCATCGCCACGCCGATATGCGCCACGGCCAGACTCGGCGCATCGTTCACGCCATCGCCGACCATCGCGACTTTGCCGCCCGCCTTGGTCAACTCCACGATGGCGGCCACCTTTTGTTCCGGCTTCAGCTCGGCGCGCACGTCTTGCAGGTTGAGTTCCGCCCGCAAATGTTCAGCCGCAGCTTTACGGTCGCCGGTGAGCACCACGCAATGCAGCCCTTCAGCGCGCAAATCGGCCATGACGGACGCAGACTGCGGGCGGATGTCATCGCGCAAAACCATCCGGCCCAGCAGATCGCCGCTGGCAACCCAAACCTCGGAGAAGCCTGCTTCCGTTGCGGAAACCTGCGAAATGACTGCGGCGCGGTCGCCGGCGGCCAGCCATTCGCGACGTCCCAGCAGGCATTCGCCACCCTGGTGGCGGGCCTTCAAGCCCATGCCGGTGACGGATTCAAATTGCGACAGCGCCAAGGTCTCCAAGCCCCGCTGCTTGCCATAGCGGGTGACAGCACGGGCCAGCGGATGGGTGGAAAGCTTTTCCAGCGAATAAGCCAGTTGGGCGATTTCCTTTTCGCGCCCGGCGGGAAAGCTTTCCACCTTTTCCACGCGCAATTCGCCGGTGGTGAGCGTGCCGGTTTTATCGAGGCAGACGGTGTTGATGGCCGCCAGTTTTTCCACCGCCGCGCCGCCGCGAAACAAGATGCCGTGACGCGCCGCCCAGGCAATGGCCGCCAGCACGGCGGATGGAATGGACAACACGAGCGCACAGGGCGAGGAGACGACGAGCAGCGTCATCGTCCGGTAAAACGCACTTTGCGATTCTACGGCGGCCGAGAACGGCGCGAGCTTGAATCCCAGCCACCAGACGAAAAACATGGCGAACGAAACCCCGATCACCGCATAGGTGTAAACCGAACTGAATTTGTCGGCGAACTGCTGCGCGGGTGCCTTCTGGTGCTGCGCATCGCGGATGAGGGTGATGATTTTTTGCAGCGCACTTTCCGAGGCGGGCCGGAGGACGCTGACTTCGACGGCTCCCCAGAGATTGATCGTGCCGGCAAGCGCGGTGTCGCCAACCTTTTTTTCCACCGGCGCGGCTTCGCCGGTGAGGTTGGATTCGTCCGCCGCCGTGTCACCCTTGAGGATTTCCACGTCCACCGGAAATTGCGCGCCGGGCTTGATCAGCAGACGCGTCGAGCGGTGGAGGCTGTCAACGGGAACCTCCTTTTCATTGCCGGAAGCGTCGAGAACGATGGCGGTTTTGGGTGCGTCGCGGAACAGGGAACGGATTTCCTTCTGGGTGCGGCCCAACGCGTAATGTTCCATCGCCCCGGAAAAGGAGAACAGGAAGAGCAACGTCGCGCCCTCGGCCCACGCGCCGATGCAGGCCGCGCCACCGGCCACGGCGAGCATCAGAAAATGCACATCGAGGGTGCGTTTCTGGAGCCGTTCCCAGACTTCCTCGGCGGGAAACCACGCCCCGGCCACATAGCTGGCAATGAACAGCGGAATCCGCAACGCGGGAAACACAAAGGCGGCCAGCAGACCGAACACGCCGCAGGCAATCGCCAGGACCAGTTGGATTTTCCATTCGTCGGCGTGATCATGCTCCTCGGCATGTTCGAGAAATTCAACGTCACGCTGGACGATTTTGGGGAACGGCAGTTCGCGCCAGCGCCAGAACGTCGGCGCGGTTGGACAGGTGACACGGGCGAACGTGGTGGCACCGGCGGCATGCTTGATGGTGATGCCGCGCTGCTCGGCGACGGACAGCGGCGTGGCGCAAGTGGCGCAATCCGCCTGGCCCGCCAGCAATTTGCAGGAGGCATCACTGGCGGCGGCCTGCGTCGCCTGAATGGTCCCGGTCAGGCGGCGCGTGATGTCCTCGACACTGGTGCGGCCGAGGGTGGCCACGGAGATTTTTTGGTTCGCATGGTCAATGGTGACCGCTTCGAGCGTGGGTTCCTGCTCTAGCGCGTCCACCACGGAACGCGCCAGGCAGGTGGCTGACGCTGCCGGTTGACGATGTTTGTGACCTGAACTCATCGGCTAGATAATTAGCACAAAGCCGATTATCCCGCGAAACAATTATTGCGGTTTATCGGTGCCGCTGCCGGATTGGTTAATTTGTTGATAGTTCGGCAATTTTTGCAAAGCTTGAAGCGAGGCAGGGCGCTACGCTGCGCGCAAAAAAGAATCCACCAGCAAAACAATCACCATCCACCATGAGCAAAATCACACTAGGACATCGCAATACAAACAACCCGTCAGTCATCAGCTGGGTCGAGGAACAAGTGAAACTATGCCAGCCGGACAAGGTTTTCTGGTGCGACGGCTCCGAGACCGAAGATAAATTGATGCGGGACCGGATTGTGCATTCCCGCGCGGGATTGTGGCTGAATGAAAAACTGCGGCCGAATTCCCTGCTCGTCCGCAGCGACCCGCGCGACGTGGCACGCGTCGAGCAACGCACGTTCATCTGCTCCAAGTCGCCCAAGGACGCCGGCCCGACCAACAACTGGGAAGCCC
>JAJXXI010000325.1 GCA_021781185.1 bacterium | reverse complement strand
CGTGGAACGCGCGATTGACCTGGCTTACGCGGCGCAGAATTATTTTTCGGAGGTCGCCCCGCAAACGCCCATTTATCTACTCGGCGAAATCATCCACAACCCGGAGGTGAACGACCAGATCCGCAATATGGGCATTCAAATCATTTCCCCGAAGCCGACCGACGAGGAAGTGGAACGCCTGCAATCCGGCGATGCGGTCATCATTCCCGCCTTCGGCACCGAGGTCAGCACCCGGAAAAAACTGGAGGCCAAGGGCTGCATCCTCGTGGACACCACCTGCGGCGACGTGATGAGCGTCTGGAAACGTGTCCGCCAGTATTCCAAGGAACATGTCACCAGCATCATCCACGGCAAGGCCAAACACGAGGAAACCAAGGCGACGACGTCTCAAGCCCGCGCCTATGGCAGCGGCCATTACCTCGTGGTCTTCAACCTGGCCGAAACGGACTACGTTTGTAACTACATTTTGCGCGGCGGCGACAAGGTGGAATTTCTCAACAAGTTTGAAGGCGCCTATTCCGCCGGGTTTGATCCGGACCTCCACTTGCAGGCTGTCGGGGTGGCCAATCAAACCACCATGCTCCGGGGTGAAACGGAGGAAGTGCAGCGCCGGTTCCGGACCGTCATGGAAACCAAATACGGTCCGGACAAAATCGCCCAGCATTTCCGTTTCTTCGACACGATCTGCGGTGCCACCCAGGATCGTCAGGACGCGCTGGAAAAAATGCTGTTAACCCCGCCCGACCTGCTCATCGTCATCGGCGGCTATAATTCCTCCAACACGTCGCATCTGGCGGAAATGGGCGAGGCCAAACTGCCGACCTACTTCATCAAAAACGCCGCCAAAATGGCCTCCACCACGCTCATCCGCCACTACAACCAGCACAAAAAAGAGGAGGTGGAGACGAGCGACTGGCTGCCCGCCGGCAACATCACGGTGGGCATCACCGCCGGCGCAAGTTGTCCGAACAACTTGATAGAGGACACCATTCGCCGCCTCTTTGAACTGCGCGGCATCTCCGTCCAGGAATTGTTGAAAAAATAAACCTTCCACTCATGCCCCGCACCCGTCAGGAACTCGAACAACAGGAACACCAGTTTCTCGCCTCCTACGCCCAGTTCAGCGGCGAGACGCGTGGCCGCAAATACCAGGAACCGCCGCCCGTCTGGCGCACGCAATATCAGCGCGACCGCGACCGGGTGATTCATTCACGCGCGTTCCGCCGGCTGGAATACAAGACGCAGGTGTTTCTCAACGGCACGGGCGATCATCTGCGCACCCGGCTGACACACACCATCGAGGTCGCCGCAATTGCGCGCAACATCTCCAGCGCGCTCCGGCTGAACACCGACCTCGCCGAGACCATCGCGCTTGCGCATGACCTCGGTCATTCACCGTTCGGCCACCGGGGGGAAACCATTCTCGCCCGCCTCATGAAGGGCAAAGGCGGTTTTGAGCACAACCAGCACAGTCTGCGCATCGTCGAGCAACTGGAGGAGAAATACCCCGGTTTTCCCGGCCTGAACCTTTCCTGGGAAGTGCTGGAAGGACTGGCCAAACATCACACGGCCTACGACCATCCGTCCCGCCGCAAAGGGTTTGACGCCAAAAACTCCTCGCTCGAGGCGCAAATCGCCAACCTCTCCGACGAAATCACTTATTACAGCCACGATCTGGATGACGGTCTGGATTCCGGCCTGCTCTCCGAAAAGCATCTCACGAAAAACGTCCGCGTGTGGGCCCAGGCCGCCCGCGCGGTGAAAAAGGAGCACGGTCCACTGCCCGACGAATGCCGCCGTTACTTCACCATCCGCACCATCATTGATTTGCAAATTCGCGACGTCGTGAAAACCAGCGAACGGCTGATTCTGGCGGCCGGGGTAGAAACGGCCGACGACGTGCGGCGACATCCCAAGGCGTTGATCCAATACAGCACCGAACGCCGCAAGCTGAACCAGGAACTGCGAAATTACCTCTACAAAAATCTCTACTTCAACCCGGTGGTGCATCAGCCCAACTTGCGGGCGGTGAAAATGCTGGGGCAGCTTTTCAAATATTACCTCGCCCATCCGAAGGAAATCGGCGACAGCTCGAAGCGCCGCGTCAAAAAAATCGGCCTGGCCCGGGCGGTCTGCGATTATCTCGCCGGCATGACCGACCGCTATGTCATGATCGAATGCGAGCGGATTCTGGGCGAGCGTTTTGAAATTTAAATCAGGCCCCGGCCCAACGCGGATTGATTTGATCTGATGAGTTCACCCACCCAGCGCTGGCCGGAGCAGATCAAATACATCGTCGGCAACGAGGCGTGCGAACGCTTCAGCTATTACGGCATGCGGAGCATCCTCGCCGGCTATATCACCGGTGCAGTGCTGAAGGGCGGACTCGGCCAGAGCGCAGATTCAGCCACGGAGATCATCCACCTCTTTGTCTTCGCCAACTATTTCATGCCGCTCTTCGGCGCGTGGCTCTCGGACAAGCTCATCGGACGCTATCACACCATTCTCTGGGTGTCGCTGTTCTACTGCCTTGGCCATGGCGTGCTGGCGTGCAGCGATTTCGCGGGCGGCGTCCACGGCAAGATGGTCTGTCTCGCCGCCGGTCTCGGACTGATTGCGTTTGGCTCCGGCGGCATCAAGCCCTGCGTCTCGGCCTTCATGGGCGACCAGTTCAAGCCCGAGCAGGCGCATCTGCTGCAAAAGGCCTACGGCGCATTCTACTGGGCCATCAACTTCGGCTCGTTCTTCTCGTTTCTGGTGATTCCCTGGGTCAAGGACCACCACGGCTACAGCCTGGCGTTTGCCGTGCCGGGTATCCTGATGGCCATCGCCACCTTCGTCTTCTGGCTGGGCACGAAACATTATGTCCGCGTGCCGACGAACCGGCAGTCGCATCAAGCCGGATTTTTTACGGTGTTCTCGAACGCGTTCCGCGCCCGCCCGCAGTTCAAATTTTCCGCGTTGCTGAACCTCGTTGCCACGATCGGCCTGCCCGTGCTGGCGATGGCGCTGATGACCATCCTCGGCTTTTCCGAGCGGTCGGGCAGTTCCGCGCAATTCCTCGGCTGGACGGCGCTCGTCTGCATTGGCGTCTGGTATCTGCTCGTCATCGTCCTGAGCTTGCTGCGCAAGACCGAACTGCCGGAGGCGTTTTGGGCCGGCGCTTCCCGCCGACATGGGGAAAAGGAAATCAGCGGCGCGCGCTCTTTCACGCCCATCCTGTTTATCTTCGCCTTCGTGCCGATCTTCTGGACGCTGTTTGATCAGACCAATTCCACGTGGGTTTTGCAGGGGCAGCAGATGGTCCCGCTGGCACTGCCCGCGTTCTGGTTTCCTACAATTGATGGCATCAGCCATTGGTTGCACGGCGCTGCCAGCTCGCCTTTTGAGCTTGTGCATTTGATTCTTGGCGCGGAAGAAATGCAGTCCATGAACCCGCTCATCGTGATGATTCTGGTGCCGCTCTTCACGCTGGTCATTTATCCGCGTATCGGGCGGTTCGCCTCGCCGCTCAAGCGGATGTCGTGCGGCATGTTTGTGGCCGCCGGCTCGTATCTCGTGGTGGCGGCGCTGCAAAAGCAGATCGAGAGCGGCGCGCATTTGAGCGTGCTGTGGCAGACGATTCCCTATTCCATCCTCACCGCCGCCGAGGTTTTATTTTCCACGACCGGCCTGGAATTCGCCTTTCGTGAGGCTGCGCCGGAATTGAAAAGCACCATCATGAGTTTCTGGCTCTTGACCATCTCGATGGGCGACCTGTTCGTGGTAACCGTCACCAAGCTGTTCGCCAGCGCCACCAACTCAGCCGCGTCGGTCAGCACCGGCCGGTTCCTGCAATACGCCGGCATGACTTTGGTCGTGGCGGTGCTGTTCAGCGTCGTCGCCGCGTTCTACCGATACCGCGATGCGTCCGCGGCGGAAGGCAAGTGAGGCGGAACTGTTGGATCAACTGATCGGACAGGTTTTCGTCAGTGAGACGGACACATGCCGCGCTTCCGGGATGATGAACTTCTTCACCTCGACGGATACCGCCAGCGGCTTGAATTCGGATAAAACCAGGTCCGCAATGTCGGCGGCCAGTTTTTCAATCAGCTTCCACTCGCGGCCTTCGCCCAATTTCAGGAGCCGCTGCGTGACAGCGTAATAATTAATCGTGTCGGTAATGCCGTCGCTCTTTGCTGCGGCGGCGAAATCGGACTCCAGTTCAACTGTCAGCAGCAATCGCTGTGGCCGGGCACGTTCCGCATCCGGCACGCCGACACGGTAGAACACTTCGAGATCAACGATGGAGATTTTTCCGGGCTTCATGGCGGACGGTTGTTTTTTTCCGTTTTCTGATTCTGGCTTTCTGCATTTTTTCCACCGCCGCCAGCAAAATCTTCGTGGGTTGGTTCAGCTTCAACCGTTTCGCGGCGGCCAGCGGTAGCCACTGGAACTCCCGCGCCTCCTCGTTGAGCACCACGCGCGGGTGTTTGCTGGTGCAACGGCAGATGTAATTCAGCAGCACAAAATGTGCGTCACGGTAAAACTCCTTCGAGCTGATGCAGTCCTGCACGAGCACAAACTCGATGTCCGTGATGTTCAGGCCGGTCTCCTCCTTGATTTCGCGACGCAGGGCGGTTTCAGATTTTTCGTCACGCTTGATTTTTCCGCCGGGAATGCCCCATTTGCCCGACCATTTGTGCGTGCAGATCATCAGCACCTCGCTGCGGCCGGCGTTGAAAATCAGGGCACCGACCGTCGCCAACGGCGGTTCAACGTCATCCAAAAGTTCGACCGGCTTGAGGTGAAAATGATTTTTCAGCAGCACGCGTTTGAGTTCGCCGAGATGCTCGACGATCAAGTCCGGCCCGGCGGCGCGGAGCTGGTCCAGCGTGTTGTAGCCAGTTAGCACGGCACACGAATGAATGCCACCGTGTTTGGCGGTGGCGATGTCATGTTCCATGTCGCCGATAAAAAGCGTCTCGTCCGGTTGGAGATGGTTTTCGCGCAGGATTTCGTGAATTTTCTCCCGCTTGTCCCAGACATTCGTGTAGGGCTTTTCGAGGAACGCATCGAAGCCGTTGCCACGACATTGTGCCTGGAAATGGTCGGTGTGAACCGTGCTGAGGAGGAACAGGCGGAATTTTTTCGCGCGGCAAAACTCCAGAAATTCCCGGGCGTGCGGCAGTTCGGTGACCGAATCCTGCGAGCGGCGAAACTCGGCGTGAAACCATTCCTCCAACTGCGCCATGGGCACGTTCGGCGTGTGGCGGTC
>JAJXXI010000582.1 GCA_021781185.1 bacterium | reverse complement strand
CACGCCGGTTGGGGCGACGCGGTGGCTGACAGCGGCTTCTACCGCGACGTGAAGCTGGTGAAGGATGCGGGCATGGATTTCATCCGTGGCTCGCATTACCCGCACGCGCCGGCATTTGCCGCCGCCTGTGATCAAATCGGGATGTTATTCTGGTCGGAAAATTGTTTCTGGGGCACGGCCGGCTTTCCCAGCCCGTGGGGGGCGAGCGCGTATCCCACCAATCCGGCCGACGAGCCGGAGTTCGAGGCGAGCGTGAAAGCCAGCCTGCGCGACATGATTCGTATCAATCGCAATCATCCCTCCATCATTGTCTGGAGCATGTGCAACGAGCCGTTCTTCAGCGACCCGTCGGTGATGCCCAAGGTGCGGAAGTTTTTGAAGGAGCTGATGGCGTATTCGCACGAACTCGACCCGACGCGGCCGGCGGGCATCGGCGGCTGCCAGCGCGGTGACATTGACAAACTTGGCGACGTGGCCGGCTACAATGGCGACGGCGCGCGGCTGTTCCCGAATCCGGGCATTCCCAGTGTCGTCACCGAATACGGCTCGACCATGGCGGACCGGCCCGGCACTTACGAACCCGGCTGGGGTGATTTGCCCGGCACGCCCGGCGCGAACTGGAATGATCCCAACTCGTGGCGTTTGCCGTGGCGCAGCGGCGAGGCGCTTTGGTGTGCATTCGATCACGGCAGCATCGCCGGACGGAAGTTTGGCGGGATGGGCTTTGTGGATTATTTCCGTCTGCCGAAGCGGCAATGGTATTGGTATCGCAACGAATACAAAAAGATTCCCCCGCCTGCGTGGCCGCAAGCCGGCACGCCCGCTGCCTTGAAACTGACAGCGGACAAAACGACGTTGCGGGCCGTGGACGGCACGGATGACGCGCAAATCATCGTGACGGTCGTGGACAAGGCCGGCAAAGCGATCAACAACTGCCCGCCGGTTACGCTCACCGTGGAATCCGGGCCGGGTGAGTTTCCGACCGGGCCAAGCATCACGTTCGCGCCGGATTCGGACATCGAAATCCGCGACGGCATGGCGGCCATTGAGTTTCGTTCCTATTACGCGGGCCAGACCGTGATCCGCGGGAGTTCGCCCGGTTTGAAAGACGCGACGATTAAAATCACTTCGCTTGGCGAACCGAAATTCATCGCGGGTAAAACGCCGCCGGTGAAGCCGCGTCCGTATGTGCGTTTTCAGGAAGCGCCAACGAGCGGCACGTTGATTGCCTTGGGCCAAGAGAATCCGACGAGCGCGAGCAGCGAGGCGGCGGGCCATAGCGGGCGCGCGGCGAACGACCGCAACCCGGAGACGTTCTGGCAGGCGGCGGCTGGCGATACGAACGCGTGGTTGACGGTGGATTTGGAGCGGATCGCGACGATTCGCTCCACGAAGCTGTTGTTTCCAAGCGAAGGCAACTGGCGTTACAAGATTCAAGTTTCAAATTCCCGCGACGGCGGCTGGAAGCTTTTCGCCGACCAGACACAGTCCGCTGGCACCAGCAAAGAGCGGTTGGACAAAGCGCAAGGCAACTCGGTCGGCGGGCGGTTTCTGCGCATCACCATCACGGGCACGCCCGCCGGCCAGCCGCCCGCGCTTTCGGAAGTCGAAGCGACGGGAACTCTGGAATATTAATCCAATCTTTCAATATGAAATCACCATTGATTCTATCCGTGAAAACCAAAATTAGCTTTCTGTTTTCCATGAACCGGCTGGTGCCGGAGGCGTCTTGGACTGCGCCTGCGGAGCGAAGCGGCGACGGCGCTTTTGGGCGTGCGGAAGCCGTTCAATTAAGAGAAAGCCGTCGAGCGTGCGAAAGCGGTGTCGCGCTGCGCTTGCCACCGCAGTCCAAGACGCGCACTCGGTTTGCGAAGTTCAAAATGCAAACTTGGGCTGGTCGCAGTTTATCCCTGTTCATCACCTGTCTGAGCCTGACGCAACTTTATGCGGAAACATCATCCAGTCCCAACATCCGCTGGATTTGCAGCACGGAGAAAGCCAGATGGCAGGACCTCGCGCCGACGAACGCGCTGGCGGCAGACACGAATGTCATTCAGCTCGACGCTTCGACGACGTTCCAGACGATTGACGGCTTTGGCGGCTGTTTCAATGAGCTTGGCTGGGAGGCGTTGGAGGCGTTGCCGGCGGAAAAGCGCGAGGCGGCGCTCAAGGCATTGTTTTCGCCCGAAGGCGCGAACTTCACGCTCTGCCGCGCGCCCCTCGGCGCGAACGATTTTTCGCTGGACTGGTATTCGCTCGACGAAACGCCGGGCGATTATCAGATGAAACATTTCAGCATTGAGCGGAATCGCGAGGTGCTGATCCCCTACATCAAGGCGGCCATGAAATATCAACCCAAGCTCGGCATCTGGGTTTCGCCGTGGTGTCCGCCGTCGTGGATGACCACCAACGGACGCTATCGCAATGGGCAGATGAAGGGGGATGCGCGGACGCTCGACGCTTACGCGCTTTATTTTTCCAAGTTCATCCAGGCCTGGCGCGCGGAGGGGATCAACCTCTACGCGATTTTCCCGCAGAATGAAATGGCCCTTAACGACAACGTTTATCCCCAATGCAGATGGAGCAGCGCGGACATGAACGTGTTCCTGCGCGACCATCTGCTGCCGCGCTTGAAGCGGGACAAGGTCAAGGTTGAAGTCTGGCTGGGCACGATCACCAACGACAAGCTTGGCGACTACATTGATCCGGTTCTCGGTGATCCCAAAACGGCGGCGGGCATCACGGGCGTCGGCCTGCAATATGGCGGCCAGGCCACGATGCTGGCCACGCACGAAAAATATCCCGGCAAGAAACTGGCACAGACCGAGACCGAGTGTTACGGCGGGGGGAACGCCTGGGATCAGGGCCTGATCACCTTCGGGCGCATCATCCAGAACACGACGAACTTTGCCAACAGCTACTTCTTCTGGAACATGGTGCTGGATGAATCCGGCCTCAGCCGCTGGAACTGGAGACAGAACAGCTTGTTGACGATCAATCGCAAAACCGAAAAGGTGATCTACAATCCCGAGTTCTACGCGATGAAACATTTTTCGGCGACGGTGCTCCCGGGGGCGCGCCGCATCGCGGTGAGCGGCGGGCCGTTCAAGGAAGTTGTCGCCTTCCAGAATCCCGAAGGCAGCCAGGTGCTGGCGTTTGTGAACAATACGGACCAGCCGGTTTCCGCCGCGCTGGCAGTAGGGGCGACGCCGCTGCGGTTGGATGTGCCCGCCCAATCCATGAATACTGTTATCCTACGTTGATGACTTGTTTCTGAACCATTACTGTTTTCATTCTTATGACCCAGGCAAAATTATGCGTGTTACTGCTCGGCTGTTCGCTTGCAACCGCTGTGGCGCAAACCAATGCGCTGAAACTCCCGCCGATTGCGGCTGGCCCGTTCCAGGCGGACTGGAATTCGCTCACCAATTACCAGTCCGCGCCGGAATGGTTCCGCGACGCGAAGTTCGGCATCTGGGCGCACTGGGGGCCGCAATGCCAGCCGGAGCACGGCGATTGGTATGCGCGCAGCATGTATCAGCAAGGCAGTGACGACTATAAATCGCACATCGCGGAATACGGCCACCCTTCGACGAACGGTTTCAAGGATGTGATCCATGTCTGGAAGGCGGCGGACTTCGACCCCGACAAACTGTTGAAATTCTACAAGGAAAACGGCGCGAAATACTTCATGGCGCTGGCTGTGCACCACGATAACTTTGATTTGTGGAATTCCAAGTATCAGCCGTGGAACTCGGTGAACGTCGGGCCGCACAAGGATTTGATTGGCGGCTGGGCGAAGGCGGCGCGGAAGAACGGCCTGCGTTTTGCCGTGAGCGTCCATGCTTCACACGCATGGTCGTGGTATGAAGTCTCGCAAGGCGCGGACAAAACCGGCCCTTTCGCCGGCGTTCCTTACGACGGCAAACTCACGAAGGCCGACGGCAAAGGCAAATGGTGGGACGGCCTCGATCCACAAGACCTCTATGCGCAAAATCATAAACCGGGCAAGAAATTGGTCTGGGACTGGGATCCCAGGCAGGGCAGCAGCGTGCCGGATGCCGCCTACATGGAAAAATTTTTCAAACGCACGCAGCAGCTTTGGGATGACTATCATCCGGACATGGTTTATTTCGACGATGATGTGCTGCCGCTGCATGGCGTCACCGACGAGGTGGGTTTGAACCTGCTCGCGCATTTTTACAACACCAGCATCCAGCGGCACCACGGCCAGAACGAAGCCGTGATTACCGACAAACACCTGAACGATTTGGAACGCCACGCGGAGGTTTATGACATCGAACGCGGCAAGGCGGAGGGCATTTTGCCGCAGCCATGGCAGACCGACACCTGCCTCGGCTCGTGGCATTACGACGCGAACATTTTCAAGTATCACTATTACAAAACCGCCCCCTCGGTCATCCGCATGTTGGCGGACATCGTCAGCAAGAATGGCAATCTCATGTTGAGCGTGCCGCTCCAGCGCGGCGGCCAGCCCGACGCGGACGAAATCAAAATCGTATCTGAAATTGGCGCGTGGCTGAAGGTGAACGGCAAGGCGATTTACGCGACGCGTCCCTGGAAAATCTACGGTGAAGGTCCCTCAACCAAGGTAGCCGAGAAAGGCACGTTCGACGGCCAGAAGGATGTGTCCGACAAACCGTTCACGCCGGAAGACATCCGCTTCACGCAATCGAAGGACGGCAAAACGCTTTACGCCATCGTGCTGGAAATTCCGACGAACGGCAAAGTCACCATCAAGTCGCTCGCCGCGAATTCAAAATACTGGTCTGGAAAAGTTGGCAGTGTGCGGCTGGTGGGCAGCGGGGGATGGTTCGGCGACAAGAAGCTTGAATTCAGCCGCGATGAAAACGGCCTGCATGTTTCGCTGCCCGAGAAATTCAATGGCAAGATTGCCTTTGCGCTCAAGGTTCGCGCCTGATCTTCCCGCCCACGCAAGCGGCAACCATCGCAAACATTATGAGAATGAAAGTCATTTGTGTAGCCGGGCTGGTGTGGTTCAGCCTTCAGGCCGGCGGATGTTTTGGTGCTTCAACCGCCAACGCCGCCAGCAACCGCGACCGTTCCTTCGACGCCGACTGGCGTTTCTTGCGCGCCGACGTTCCCGGCGCGGAAGCTCCGGGCTTTGACGACTCCGCCTGGCGGATGCTCGACGTGCCGCACGACTGGAGCATCGAGGATTTGCCGCCAAAGACGAATACGGTTCCGGAACTCGAAGCGGTCACCGGCCAGTGGCG
>JAJXXI010000663.1 GCA_021781185.1 bacterium | reverse complement strand
TCAATTTTTTAAACAAACCTTTCCCAACGTCTCAACTGGCAAAAGTCCTGAGAGACAATCTGGATGCACGCAGCTAACCCTGCCGCCGCCGGCCCGCTTTTCAATCGCGGCGAATCAACCTCCGGCAATTTTCCGCACGACGATTCCCGCTGCGGCGAAGCCAAATGCTCCGGTCACAAACGTCGCCGAGCCGAGGCCGCCGTTGCAGTTCAGCCGTGTGCCATCAGCAGCCGCCGCGCGGTTCTCACAAACCGAACCATCCGGCCGGGCAAACACCGGCGGTTCCGCCGAGAAAACGCAATCCACGCCCATTGCGCCGGCGTCTGCCGGAAATCCGTGCTCCTTGCGCAACCGCTTCCGCACCCCGGCCAGCAGCCGGTCATGTGACACTTCGGCCAGGTCCGCCACGCGCACCAGGGTCGCATCCCGCCGCCCGCCGGCACCGCCGCAGGCAACGACCGGAAGCTTCTTTTGCCGGCACCGCGCCAGCAGCAAAACCTTGTTTGACACGCTGTCAATGGCGTCGAGCACGAAGGCGAAATCCGGCGCGAGCAGTTCTTCCGCGGTTTGTTCGTTGAAGAACTGTTGCTCCGCCGACACCCGGCATTCGGGATTGATGGCGCGGATGCGTTCCGCCATGACCTCGACTTTGGCGCGGCCCACCGTTTCCGTCAGCGCATGAAGCTGACGGTTGATGTTCGTCACGCAAACCTCGTCCAGGTCCACCAGCGTCAGCGCGCCGATGCCGGAACGCGCCAGCGCCTCCGCCGCCCACGTGCCCACGCCGCCGATGCCGACCACGCAGACGTGTGCGGACCGGAGCTTTTCCAATCCGCCCGTGCCGTAAAGCCGCGCGATGCCGCCAAATCTTTCCGCAAAATCGTCCATGTAAATTCAGAAGATTTTAACCGCAAATACCCGAAACACACGAAAACAAAATGATCCGCCGCCGCTTGAACAAAAGTGCATTTGTGGGCTAGTGTGCAGCAGGATGAAAACGGACGCGTCAGTTCGCTACAGCGGCGAGGTGGTTTACATCTACGCGTTCGATGTGGCCTACGACACCGCCCGCAAACCGATCCGTGACGTGCTCGGCCGGCCGGTGGAACAGTTCACCGTAGATACCAACAAGCGCAGCCCGCGCCAGTTTTTCTTCTACAAGCCGCAGATGGTCCGGCTGCCGCCAATGGAGCGCGTCGGTCCGCTCGGAACCGTGCGCGTGGAGCGCAGCCTCAAGCTCCTGCCGGTCGGAGCCATCAGCATCACCGTGCGCGTGCCGTTCGCGGTGAACCATGTCGAGGAGCTTGTCGCCTTCCATGATCTGCAATTCAGCAACGGCTCCCTGCACGATGAGGTCCGCCGGCTGGCCCAGGATGTGGTGGCCGAATTGCGCGGCCATTTGATCCGGCCGCAGCCGCAGTTGCCGGAGGAGGAGGCTTACACGGTGTTCTGCATCACCGCGCCGGTGTTGAACGCGGAAAACGAGCCCATGAACGCCGAGCAGTGGTTTCACGCGCATCGCCGCCAGGTCGCCGCCCTGCTCACGCAGGAGGAGGAAATTGAACGGCTCTCCAAACAGGAAGCCGAGGAATCCACCGCCCGCTACCTGAGCTATTACGAGGATGATCTGGTGGTCATCGACTGGGACGCCGCCCTGCTCGTGGACGCGCCGGCGGACTTCGACGAGACGCTCTACATCATGGAACTGGCGAACCTCCAGCTCGCGGAACTCGAAGCCTACGACCGTCTGCTGGACGACGCACTGGAGCGTTCCTATCGCGACCTCGGCGAACGGCCGTTGCGCTCGCGCGGCAACATCCTGCGCGAGCTGCGCGAAATCCGCATAGACATGGCGCGCTTCAACGATGAACTGTCCAACACGACCAAGTTTTTCGGCGACTGGCACCTCGCGCGCATCTACGAAAAAATCTCCACGCGCTTTCACCTCGGAGACTGGCACCGGAACATTGCCGGCAAACTCAAGACGCTTGACGAGCTTTACCAGATTCTGAAGCATGACCAGAACAACCGCGTGATGGTCTGGCTCGAAATCGCCATCGTGGTCTTGTTCGTGATTGACCTGGTGGTCTTGGTGATGGGGCTGAAGTAACTCCAATCCTCCCTCTGGTCTTCTATTGTTTTGATTGTGGGCAAGCGGCCCGGCGCGCCGGGATCAACCCAATAATTCCCTCGCTCTGGTCACATCACTCGTCGGCGGCTGGCAGGAATTCCCCGTGCAAAGAAAAACGACCGCGTCGTTTTTCACTGTCAAAGTTTTGGCGAAGGGCTCCACCGCCCCCGCATTCCCAAGAATGATTTTGTTCGGCTGATAAACGGAATGCACGGCTTGAAGCAATTTGTGAAAATTCGTGGAATCCGTGTCTCCGGCGAGGACGACGCGGCGCGGTTCATCCAGCCAGAAATCCAACGCGTGCAGCATGAACGCCAGCCCGGCGGGCTGGTTTTGGAGGCGCGCGGCGGACCATTGCAGCGTCGCCTCGGCGGGCTGGCGAAAATCCTCGCGTCCGGTGATGGCGGCAAGCCTCAGCAGCGCCAGCGTGGCGACGGAATTGCCGCTCGGCTCCGCGCCGTCGTAATCGTCTTTCACTCGCAGAATCAAATCGTTGGTGCCGGCGGGGCTTTGCCAGAAACCGCCGTTTGCCGGGTCGTAAAATTTGGCAATCATCGCTTCGGCCAGTTCAATGGCGAAATCCAGATGCGCCGGTTCCAGCGTGGCTTCGTAGAGGTGGATGACGCCGTCGAGCAGGAACGCATAGCCTTCAAGCAACTGGACATTGTCGCGCTGGCCGTCGCGCCAGCGGTGATAAAGTGTGCCGGTAGGGCGCGTCACTCTGTGCGCGCCGTCGGCAGGCAGAGGACTGCCCGCCCCACCTTGAGGCGATTGCCAAAGTTTCTCCTGGATGAACCGCGAATTCTCCTCCGCCGCCACCCGGTATTTTTTATCATCCAAAACAGCGGACGCCCGGGCAAAGGCGCCGAGCATCAGGCCATTCCACGAGGCGAGAATCTTGTCGTCAAGATGCGGGCGGATGCGTCGGGCGCGGACGGCGATCAACTTGGATTTGGCGGCTGCGAGCAGCGGCTGGTCGGCGGCCGGAACCTCGGCGTTGACGATGCTCAAGACGTTTTGCCCCGGCAGCGGCGCCGGGTGGCTGTGATCCACGAAGTTGCCTTCCTTCGTGATGCCGAAATATTTCGTGGCCACGATGAATTCCTCCGGCGAAAGCAGCCTGGAAAGTTCGTCGTGCGTCCAGCAGTAGAATTTACCCTCGTGGCCTTCGCTGTCGGCGTCTTCGGCGGAATAAAAGCCGCCGTCGGGATGTGTCAGGTCGCGCAGAACGTAGTCCAAAATATCGCGAACCACTTCGGCATGACGCACCTCGCCGCTGACCAGAAACGCGTCGAGATACAACTGCGCGAGCTGCGCGTTGTCGTAAAGCATCTTTTCAAAATGCGGCACGAGCCATTGGGCGTCCACGGCGTAGCGGGCGAAACCGCCGCCAAGCTGATCGTGGATGCCGCCCGCCGCCATCTGGTCGCAGGTGCGCAGCACCATGCGCGCAGCCTCGTCGTCACCAAAGCGTTTCGCGGCACGCAGCACGAGCGACGGAATGCTGGGCTGCGGAAATTTCGGCGCGCCGCCGAAGCCGCCGTTCACGGGGTCGAAGGATTCCTGAAACATCTGCGTGGCCCGCTGAAGCACCTGCGGCGTGAGCGGCAAATTTTCCCTGGCATCACGGGACGTGATAAGTTCCAGCCGGGCGTGCAGTTCATCGGCCGAGGCGACAATTTCCATCTGCCGCTCCCGCCAAAGCTGCGCGACCTGCTGGAGCAATTGCAGAAAGCCCGGCCGGCCGTAACGCGCGTCCGGCGGGAAATAGGTGCCGCCAAAGAACGGCTTTAACTCGGGCGTGAGAAAAACATTGAGCGGCCAGCCGCCGCTGCCGGTGGTGGACTGCACGAAGGTCATGTAAATCTTGTCCACATCCGGCCGCTCCTCGCGGTCCACCTTGATGCTGACGAAATGTTCGTTCAGGAACGCGCCGGTCTTTTCATCTTCAAACGACTCGCGCTCCATGACGTGACACCAGTGGCAGGTCGAGTAGCCGATGCTGAGAAAGATCGGTTTGTTCTCCGTGCGCGCTTTGGCGAAGGCCGCGTCGTTCCACGCAAACCAGTCCACGGGATTGTGCGCGTGCTGGAGCAGGTAGGGCGATTTTTCGTTCGCGAGATGGTTGGTGTGTTTGGCGGCGTTCACTATTCTGCTCAAGGTGACGCACCGGCGTTCATTTGGCAAAGCGAGAAACTTTCGAGGACCCAATGGAAATCTCCAACGATCATCATTCAAGTCCGAACAACCGTTAACCGTGCCACCGGCAAGCTCGGATCCAGGCGGTGTTGTTTGAAGGATTGGATGTTTTTCCATACAACAATTTTGCGTCGTCACCTGCGGATGACTGCGTTAGCCTGCTGCCATGCTGTCGCTCAAGCCTTGGCGGACGGAGGCCGTGATCCAACTGGTCGCGGGCGTGTTGGTGTGCCTGTGTCTCGGCGCGGTGGCCGTCGGCCTGCTGCGGCAGCTCGGCGCGGCGGGATTTCATACGCCGGACAGTTTTGGCAGCGTGCTGGTGGCAACGTTGAGCTTCCAGGGGGCGGCGTGGATTTTAATGTATGTCTTTCTCAAACTTCACGCCGTGGACTGGCGCGAGGCCTTTGGGTTCAGCCAGGCCAACCTGAAAAAAAGCCTGCTGCTCGCCGTTGGCGTGATGGTGCTGGCCCTGCCGGTGGTGGTAAGCCTGCAGCGACTTTCCGTGCTGGCGCTGGACCGAATGGGCTGGCCGCCGGAAGACGAGCGGGCGGTGACCCTGCTGGTGAATGCGCACTCGCCGTGGCTACGCGTTTATCTGGCCTTTTTCGCGGTGGTGCTGGCGCCCGTGGCGGAGGAATTCATCTTTCGCGGCGTGCTGTTTCCCTGGGTCAGGCAACTGGGCTGGCCCAAGTTCGCCTGGGTGGGAGTCAGCCTGTTGTTTGCCGCCATCCACTTCAACGCGCCCACCTTTGTGCCATTGTTCGTGCTGGCGATGGTTTTCACCTGGCTTTACGAAAAGACCGGCTGCCTGCTCGCGTCCATCCTGGCGCACAGCCTTTTCAACGGAGTCAATCTCGTGGCGCTGTTCCTGCAAATCCGATGAATGAATTTGAACTCATTGCCCGTTTGACGCGGTCGCTGCCGACGAATGAATCCGTCCTGACC
>JAJXXI010000190.1 GCA_021781185.1 bacterium | reverse complement strand
TCCGATCTATCGGGGGCGTCTTGAATGCCGGCGAGGTCGTGATAAAACCATTCCTGAATCTGGCCGAGCATGAAATGATCCTGGGAGTGCGTCCCGTCCCAGGCTTCGGTGAGACTGGTTTTGCCTTCCGCCAGTTGCATGCCATAGCCGGGCTTGTTGGTCTGGTTGTTGATGTCAAAAATTACGTCGCTGCGCCCGCCGTCGGCCAGCGCGCGCAGCACATAGCGATAACCCACGTCGCCGGCCGTGTTGGCCGTGTTGTGGGCGCGGATGTCACGGACGAGGGCATCCAATATGTTGGCGCGGTTGGATTCTTCGCACAGGCCAAAGACGAGCGGGATGGCATTGGCACACTGCGAACCGGTCGCGTAAGAATGATTCGCGGGATTGTAGAATTTCTGGTTGAAGGCGTTGCGGATGTGTTCCGCCAGTTCGGCATACTTTTTGGCGTCGTTCTCCTTGCCGAGCAACGCGGCGGCCCGGGACATGATTTTCGCGTCTTCAAAATAGAATGCTGTCCCGGTTAGCGCCACCGGGGTGAGTTGAGCCAGGCCGGGAGCCTTGGGGCCAAGGTCATACCAGTCGCCCAGCCCGTAATTGACGATGTAATTGGTCGCCCGGCTTCCAAGGTAGGCGAGGTATTTGGTCATTGTATCATAATGAATGCGGAACAAATGCAGGTCGCCATCGAATTGATACTGCTGCCAGGGAACGATGATGAGTGTGCTGCTCCAGGCGGGTGAATCGCCGAAGTTGTTTCGCAAATGATTGGTGTCGCCTTTCGTGCGGAAGATGGTGTATTCGGGCGCGGTTGTCGGCACCAGACCGTTGGTTAATTGTGAATCGGCGATGTCATTCAGCATTTTGGTGAACAACCGGGCGAGGCGGAAATCGTAACGCAATGCCGGGCCGTTCAGATGATCCTCCTCCAGCCAGCCGAGTTTTTCGCGGTGCGGGCAGTCAGTGAGAATGCTGACCATGTTGTTGCGCTGCGCCCAGCGGACCAGCGTGAAAATGCGGTTGAACAGGTCGTTGGAGCATTCAAATTGCCCCACCGGTTCGGAGGCGGACTGGATGACGAGGCCGGCAATGGATTTGATTTTCGGCAACGGCTCATTGGTGACAGCGGGGGTGAGATGCACCTGGAGGTAGCGGCAGCCGACATAAAAGAATTTCGGCGACCAGGTTTCTTCACCGGCGGTGCCCTTGGTGAACTGGCACAGGTAGATGCCGCGATGTCCCGCGCCCATGGAGCTTTGATTCACGGAGCCGTCGGCATTGAGCAGTTCCGATGGCATGATCCCCGCCTTGCTGCCGGGCGGGCCGGTGAGGGTGATTTGGGGAACGTGCGCGGCGTTCTGGCTCAAGTCGAACACGATGTCGCCGTTCGTCAGTGTATGCCAGGCAATCGGCCGGTTGGTTTCGATGAAGTGAATGGGCGGTGCAGCGCAGGAGAGTCCGCGAAGCTCGCCGCCCGGGCCGTTGACTACGATGGCGGGCTGCCAATTGGCATCGTTGAAATGGATTTGATTCCAGCCGGGTTGCACGAGACGTGCGTCAAAATCCTCGCCCCCGTAAATCGAGTCGAACGTGATTGGCCCGGCGGCACTGCGCCAATCTCCATCCGTGCCGATGAATTCCACGGTGCCGTCTTTGTATTCCAGTCGGATTTGGGCGATGGCTTTTTGCGGGCCGAACGAGCCTTTGAATTTGGTGAAGCGTCCACCGCCGAGCACCTGATACATTCCGTTGCCGAGTTCGATGCCGACGGCATTGTTTCCTTGGCGCAGCAAATCGGTGATGTCCCGCGTGTCATAGAGGCAGGTCCGGTTGTATTTCGTCCAGCCGGGCGACAGGATGTCGTCGCCGGCCTTTTTGCCATTGAGAGTCATTTCGTATTGGCCAAGGCCGCAGATATTGGCGAGCGCGCGTTTGAGTCCTGGTTTTACAACAAATTCATGGCGCAGCAGGAGCGATGCGATATTGGTGTCCGCCGCGCCAATCCATTGGGCGTGCCAGTCTGAGGTTGTCAGAACACCCATCGTCCAGTTCGCCGGCTTGCTCCATGCGGATGGTTTCCTGTTCGCATCCCAGACGCGGACTTTCCAAAAGACTTCCTGCCACGAATCGAGCTTTTTCCCGGCATAATCAATTTGGATGCTCTCGTCTGAATTCACCTTGCCGCTGTCCCACAAGTCGCCCTGGTTCTTGGCGAGCCGTTTTGCCGACGAGGAAACCAAAATTTCATAAGCGGTCTGCTTTTGAGCCCGTTCCCGGCTTTCTAGCTGCCAAAATAGCCGGGGCGGCTGCGAGTCTACGCCCAGCGGATTGAAGGCGTAATCACAGCGCAAAGCCACGGGTGTCAGGGCGGCGCCACGTCCGGCAAATCCGAGCACCAGAATGGACGATAACACTAACCGGGTAATGGTTTTCATGGTTGTGGTTTCGAGAGTAAATGCTGAAATGCCTGTTCAAGGCCGGCGGCGTTTTTGATTTTTTCGGAAACTTGCGGGCCGTTATTGGTCCAGACATTTCCCGGGCCGTTCGCATTTTTTAGGAATTTTTCCGTTGGACACCAGTTGTCGCGCACCGTGATAAACGACGAGCCTTCATCCAAATAAAGGTAGAACCAGTGGTTCGGGTCAGGCACGAATGAACTGGGCTGGATGTCGTAAACGGCATTTTCCGCGACCACTGTTCCCGGTTGTGCCGAGAGCAGGTAAATGCCGCCCAAATCACCCAGCCGCTGGCCGACATGATGAATGCGGTTCGCAAAAATATAATTGTCCCGCATTGCATTGGTTGTTTTTGTCCAGCCCCAGCCGACGCTGATGCCGGTGTAAGGCAGGTTGAACAGTTCATTATGCTCGATTTTCGCATCACGGACGTAGCCGGCGGCGATGCCGACGCAGCCCCAATCCTCCGTGCCACAATTGCTCATCAGATTGTTGGCGATGGTTTCCCGCGTGCAGGTGTCGCTTTCGCTGGACGGATTGTAAGGCGTATGAGTTTCCACATTCGGGTCGGAAAATTTTCCAAGCTGGATGCCATTTCCGCCGATGTCGCGAAAGACGCAGCCTTCAATCAAATCGTCATGGGTGCCGCTTTTCAGGTCCAAACCGGCGGACGCGGTGTGTTCGAAAATACAGTTCACGAACGAGATGTGATTCGCATTTTTTACCGAAACTGCTGCGGGCGGGCGACCGATCCAAGCCGCGTTATCGAGCCCGGGATGATAGGCTGTGCCCTTGGGTTTGAGTTTATGCGCCTCCAGCATGAACATCCCTGCCTGCAGCGGGACATGGCCCTGCTCCGTGGGACGCAGCCAGGTGGTATGGGCGAAGGTGATGCCTTTGAATTCAATGTTGGACATCGGCCGGTCCGGCGAGCCCTCGATCCGCACCAGCGTTTCAATAGTCGGTGCGAAAACTTTGGCCGTGGTCATGTCCTCGCCATCACGCGGCCAGTAGTAGATTTTTCCTGCACGCAAATCTTCGAACCATTCGCCCGGCGAATCCAGGAATTCAAGTGCGTTTTCCAGAAAAAAGGGCGCTTGATAATGCGTGTTCACGATGACCGGCGGCCATGGATGTTCAAATTCAATTTTACTTTCCGGCTGCTGGAAAGTGACGAGTGAGTTTGTGCTGGAGAGATGAATTGATTTTACCCGCAGCACGGCAATTTCCCAAACCTGATCAATGACCATTTCGAGCGCGGCGGGGGTTTTAATGCCCGCCAGCATCGCGGCCGAAATGGTTGCGGTCTGATTGGTTTTGTCCCACGCCGCAAGCCGCGCAAGACTGCCGGAGTTAGGTTCGCGGGCGCAGATTGCTTTGGCGCCGTTCACCCATAGCTGCCGGAATTGCAGAAACCGTCCGTGGTTTTTGGGGATGGCGGCAACCCAGACTTGTGCGCGGGCGTTGGAGGATAGCCCGGAAATTTCGTCGGGCACACGTTTCCATCCTCCGATCAACACCCCGCCACTCAACACCGGAGTCTCGCCCGGCACCGCTTCCAAGAGGAGCGGTCCAGCAGGGATTCCAGGATCCCCAGCCAGAGGCTGCAACGGTGCCGTGAGTTGATAAACCCCGTCCCGCAAATGGATCGTGGTTTGTTCGCCCGGCGAAATTTTCCCCTCGTGGCGGAGTTCATTGATCCTCGACATGATGCCGCCAAGACCGGGGCCCGATGGAGACACCGTGACCTCCCAGGCATCCGCCGGGTTTGTCCACATGGCGCCGGATAGAACCAGCACGGTGACGGCGCAAAAATAGATCGAAGAAATTCTCAATGGATGTGCCGGCCTCATTCTGACCATGGACGCCCGATTGTAAATACCGGTTTGCGCATTGTCACTTTTAGCAAACGAATTGTTGTTTTTCGTATTATCAATCCGCCTAGGCTGTGCTAGTTTATTTCAAATCACCGAACCTGAAGCGAATGAATTCTGCCACTAATGGTATCCTGCGCCCAGCCTGCGTTCAAAAAGGCGGCCGTTCAACTGATTTGACCGTTTTGAACCCGTCGCGAGGGTTCACTCTCATTGAGTTGCTGGTGGTCATTGCCATCATCGCCATTCTGGCGGCGATGCTGCTGCCGGCGTTGAGCAAGGCCAAGGGCAAAGCGCAGGGGATTGCTTGTCTGAACAACACCAAGCAACTGACGCTGGGCTGGATTATGTTTCAGGGAGATAACAATGATCAGTTAATGCCGACTCACTATATTGATGATGGCAATACAATTGGCGTTTCTTCATACATGGATTGGACGAGTGACAAACGCAATATCAATACTTTGGGATTGACTGGGCCTACCAGTCCGATGGCGCAATACGTGAAATCGGTGGGCGTTTACAAATGTCCCTCGGACAGTTATCAGGCCCCCGCAAACCCGGGGCCTCGTGCTCGCAGCGTGTCTCTGAATGGAGCTTTGGGAGGATCAGTGACAACTCCTGCTAGTGGGGCCTATCAGAACCGGGTTTATTTCGCTGCAAAAAAGGGTTCGGATCTGACCCGCCCCGGGCCGGCCAACACGTTTGTTTTTTTGGATGAGCAAGCTGATAGCATCAATGACGGCATCTTCTCGTTTGATCCCGGATTTCCTGTGGGGCAGGAATACTGGCGCGATCTGCCGGCCAGTTATCACAATCGTTGCGGTAGCTTTTCATTTGCCGACGGTCACTCGGAAATTCACAAGTGGATGGATCCCAGAACAGTAAAGCCTATCAAATATGTGTCATGGGCGACCCAATACCCTAATAAATACAATGTGCAGC
>JAJXXI010000489.1 GCA_021781185.1 bacterium | reverse complement strand
CCATTGAAAGCCAGCGTCAGGCTCAGGACGCCTTCGTCCTCGGCCACATGATGCCACTGGGCCTCGGCGATTTTGGTCGGCATACATTCGAGCGGCCCGACGCTCACGACGGCGTCAATGTGGCCGTGGCGATATTCGTGCAGCGGCGCGCCGACGGTCAGCACGGCCTCGCCATGCAGCGCGGCATCCACGTAAGGTTCCGCCGCCGTCAACGCCTCCACCGCCGTCGGCAACGGCGACCACCCAAGGTGTGGAGCCATCGCCGCGAATGCCGTGTGATCAATGCGACGTTGCATCAGATGACTGAAACCGTCCGCAAGCCGGTTGCGCCCGCCGGTCTGCCGCGCGACGTGGCCGCAGTAGTTCACCCATTCGGTTTTTGGCGCGAGGTGGACACGCAGTCCGCGCGCCTCCAGTTTCTCGACCAACGAGTCGTTGCTGAATTCCACCCCGCGCACGTAAATCTCCCCGGTCAGTTCCACGCACGGCAGTTCGCCCGGGCCCCGGAGCGCCGCGAATTCACGTCCCGCGCGTTGGAGCAATTCACGGAGGCCAAAGAGCCGCCCGCCGGCCACCTGCCACAACGCCGGCCCCAGCGAAAGATCGCCGCGCGCCACCGTCTCAATACGGGCGAGCAACTCACGCTGGCAGCGTTCGTAAAGTTTATTGGCCCCACCGGACTTCCGTTCCACCGGACGAACATCAAACTTCGCCTGGAGCAAGCAGTCGCTGGCGGCAATGCCGGCAAACACCAGCATCTCCGTTCCCGCCGGCAAATCATCGAAGTAGCCGGTGTCCTTGGGCGACCAGATGCGCACGCGGTCGCGCCAGCCAAGCCGGTCGAGGACGATGTTGTTGAGCAAATTATAGACGCCAAACCGGCACGGGCCGTTGGTGCTTGGCATGAGGTAAACAAATTTTTCCGCCGCCGCCGCGCGTTCCAACCGCTGGATGAGCGATCCCAGCGTCAGCGGCATGGGGAGGCATTCCTTGCCGGAAGTATGGCGACGGCCGATGCGCAGCGATTCGGCGTCCGGTGCCGGCAGACATTCCGCATTTAATCCCAACCCGCGAAACACCGCCGCCACCGCCTCGGACGCCGGACCGATGTAGGGCACCAGCAACGTTTCGGGCTGCGCGCTGCACTTTTGAACATCGCCAAGCCGCAGGCCGCTGAATTGAACGCTTTCAAAATCATTCAGCACCGCGCCGTTGCGCACGTTCTGCCGGTCCTCCTCGACGCAATGCAGAAATGCTTCGACGCGCGTCCGCGTGCCGGCGTCGCCGGAATGGCCGTCCGTCTCAATCACCACGAACGGCTTGCCCGCCATGGCATACGCGGCGAAATGTAGGTTAAAACTGTCCGGCCCGCAGGAATAGTTGCTGCAATACAGCGCATACACACCGGCCAGGCGGCGGACCTGATGCGCCGCGCGCAGGATGGTCTGGCCATAACCCCAATACATGTCGGCAAACAGCGGCGTCTGCGCGTCCAGCGGCAGGCAATCCACGGGAATCCCGATCGCGCCCTGCTCGCGCAGGATCGCCGGCACATGCGAGTTCAGCACCTGGTTGTAAATCGTGTAATTTCGGCCCAGCACCACGACCGGCACCAGGTTTTGCGCGCGACAAAACTCCAGCGCGCGCCGGCCCGTCTCCTGGCAGGCCGCGTCAAAGTCCCGCTGCGCCGCGAAGCCGGCCGTCCAGGCCGCGAGCCGCTGCGGTCCGCTCAAGCCGAGTTCCCTCGCCAGCCCTTCGCAGCTCGCCAGGAACTCTTTCGATTCCAAATTGCCCGCGCCGAAGTTGATTTGCGGCGAAAGCATTCTCGGCGGCGTGACAACCCCCAATCCGCGCGCCACCACTTTCGGCGCGCCTTGAACGATCGGGCAAATGACTGAACAGCGCCGCCCCGGTTCGCCCGGCAGGCTGCGGATCATCGGCACAAACATCCAGTCCGCCCCGGTCGCCGCCAGTTGCTGTGCGACGCCGTGAAACAACTGCATCGGCGCGCAAAACGGCGCGTGCGCCGCCTGGATGCCGCGCTTCAGCACGTCCGGCCCGGCAGCACCGACAATTTCCAGATCAAATCCGGCGGCATGAAAATACGCGGCGAAGAACGGGAGCAATCCCTTGAGCATGAATTCATCGCTCATGGCCACACGCGGGCCGCCGCGCGACGAGGTGAACGTGGTAAGAAGTTTATGCAATCGTTCTTCGCGTTCGCGAAACGGATCGGGCGCAAGGTCGGGCAGTTTCCGTTTGCGCGTGCCCCTATCGTGCAGCGCACAGCCGCCGCCCCAGGTGAAATTCGCGCGATGATCAGCCACCAGCGTGCGCAGCCGTTCGATGCGGCAATGGTTGCCCGCGCCGCCACAGCCGCGGTTCGATCCGCAGACGAAGGTGTCCTTCTGCTCCACTTTTGCGCTCAGAAAGCATTTTAGATCCAAAGGCGCAAGGCTCGCAGCCTCCAACTCACGCGCCGCCAGCAACGCGATGCCCAGCGCACCGACGGTTCCTGGATTGGGCGGGACGATGACCTCGCTGCCCGTTTGCCGCGCGACCGCCGCCGCCAGCGCGTCAGCGGAGAACGGCATTCCCTGGCAGAAAATCACCTTGCCGACGGAGCGGTTGCCCTTCACGCGATTCAGGTAATTCTTGATGATCGAGTCGTAGAGCCCGGAAATGATCGCCGGTTGCTCCACGCCGGCTGCGACCGCCTCGTCAATCACTTCCGCCATGAATACCGAGCAATGCTGACCGAGCGAAACACCAGACGGGGCAGCCTGCGCGGCCTGCCCAAGCTGGCAGACATCCTTGATGCCGGAGAACTTTCGGCCTTGTTCCTCAATAAACGATCCCGTGCCTGCGCTGCACGCTTCGTTCATGGCGCAGTCAACGATGCATCCCTCCGCCAGCCGGGTGTATTTCGCATCCTGTCCGCCGATTTCAAAAATCGTGTCCACGCGCGGGTCGTAATGCAGCGCACCGGTGGCATGGGCGACGATTTCGTTGACGATGAACACCGCGTCCTTGCCGTAACACGAGGTCAGCAGAGCCCCGGCGACTTCGCGTCCGCTCCCGGTGGCACCGAAAGCCACGACCGGATATTTCATCGCCGGATGTTCAATGAAATGTCGGAGCAAATCTTGCGCGGCACCGACGGGATCACCCTGCGTCTGACGATACGCCTCCCAGACCGTTTCTTGCGTCGCCAGATCCAGCGCCACGGCTTTCGAGCCGGTCGAACCGATGTCGAAGCCGATGACGAGCCGGCGCAATTCGCCATTCACCTTGGCCCACGGCTGCTTGGGCATCCGGCGCACATAGTGGAGCGATTCCCCGAGCGCAGGCAGTCGTTCCAGTTTCAATTCACGCGGCGGCAGGAGCAAGTGATCCAGCGCGGGCGGCTCGCCGGGATTTTCCACGGCGATGAGCGCGGCCCCAAGCGCTTCAAGGCAAAGCAGTTGTTGTTCATCCGCTGCCGCCAGATTCATTCCCTGCTTCGCGAGCATTTCGCCGAAAACCCGGCGAACACGAGGGGAACGACTGACACCACCGGTGAGCAACACACGCGAAGGACTCACCCCGGGCTTGATGAGCACGGAGACGTTTTCGCAAACCGCGTCGAAAAGACCGGCAAGAATCCGTTCGCAGCTCTCGCCCTTGTTGGCGAGGTGCGTCATGTCCGTCTTGAGAATCACCGGACAGCGACCAGAGAGCGGTGCAGGATTGGGCACATCAGCGCAAACCGCGCTGGCCTCCTCGACGGTAAGTGAAAAGCGCTCACAGAGTTGACGGAGGAAATTGCCGGTGCCCTGTGAGCAACGACCGTTCTCTCGGAATACGGTCAAGCCGTTCGCCCGCAGTTCCAGAATACAAAATCCGTGGCTGCCAATGTTGACGATGGTGGCCGGCTCGTTGCCGAACATAAACCGATAGCCGCGCAGCAGCGCCTGCTTGGTGGGAACATTGGTCAGGTTTATTCGCGAGGAGAACCGGCCGGTCGCGGTGGCGCTGGCGACTTCGGACCAGCTCCGGCTTTCAAGCAAATCAAGCAGACATGCTCCCGGCTGTTTACCGTGCTCGACGATTTCGAGATGCCGAACGCGCAACGCTCCCTTCTCGCGCACAAGTTCAACAACTTTTAAAGTTTCAGCCCCCACATCCAAACCCATGAAAGTTTCCCAAAGTTGATTATCATTATGCCCGGGCATGACGGGAGTGTAAAACCCAGAACTGCCCCGGCTCATAATAGGAGTTTTCATTGTTCACCTTTCCATTTATCCCGCTGAGAAAAACCCTGACACTCAACGGGATTATGATGTTTTATTACCCAACCAACAACGGCACATGTTTTGCCGATCGCCGGCCAAAATTCGTTGATGTCCTCAGCCGGCGCCTAAAATTTGCGCGCCGGAGCAGCGTTTCCTCGGCGGAATAGAGTGTTTTGACCAAGCTGAGAAAGCCCGTCTGTAATTCAGCCACGCCCATGTTTCTCGGCTGAAAATTGATGTCGAACAATCTGCAAAGCTCCCACGCCCGGTCGCGGAGGATACAACTCTCCGCCTAAAGCCGCGCGTAGAGCGGCGTGCCGGGAAACGCCGTCATGAAGGTCACCTGCACTTTGTAAAGCTGTGAGTCGTGCACGGAATTCAGCACGTCTTCGAAGTCGTTGCACGTGTCGCCGTCGAGCCCCAGAATGAAGCAACCGTTCACGGTAATGCCACAGGATTGAATCTTGGCAGGCCGATACATCCGGCGTTTGAGACTGGCATAGCCGCCGAGCCATTTCTCGCCGCGAAAGACCATGCCCGAGCCGAAGCCCGGTAGAATCCACAGCCAAGCCGGCAGCAGGTTAAAATGGATGATGGAGGCATTCACACATCACGCATCGCATTCTGGCGGCAAGCCGCGAGATGGCCGCTGCAAACCGGCAGTCCAAATCCGACCAACGTCAGGTTCAAGCCTGCGATCCGGCATCGGATCATCATTTTGAAAACCGGGGCCAAGAGCCACCGGACCAGGCTGGGTTTTGTTTTCATGGTCCATTTTTAACGCGGAACCAGCCCGGGGTGTTAATTGATAAAACTTTCATGGCATTGCAGAAATCAATGCCGAGGCCATTTGCCGGCTTGATTCCCCAACGGGGACTGGCTATCAGTGGGATCGAAAGGGCCGCCGGAATCATGAATGTTCACCACCTCGAACTGTTTTATTTCGTCGCCAAGCATGGCGGCATCATGCCGGCGGTGCGCAACATTCCCTACGGCATTCAACAGCCGGCG
>JAJXXI010000498.1 GCA_021781185.1 bacterium | reverse complement strand
GACAACAATTACGGCGGCTTTCTCCAGTCGGCCAATCTCGTGCAAAAACATCGAGGCGAAATTACGGATGTTCGCGGCCAGGTCCTCGGCCATCACGACGGCATCGAGTTTTACACCATCGGCCAGCGCAAGGGCCTTGGCATCACCACCCCCAGGCCGGTCTATGTCGTCGAGCTGGATGCGGAAAACAACCGCGTCGTGGTCGGTGACGAAACCGCGCTCGACCGGGACGAATTTGTGGCGGACCGCTGCAACTGGCATCCGTTTGAAAAATTGACGGAGCCGGTCGAGGTCACGGCCAAGATTCGCTACAATCACCCCGGCGCGCCGGCCACCGTGACGCCGTTGGCGGGCAACCGGGTGAAAGTGAAGCTGCACACGCCCGCCCGCGCCATCACGCCCGGCCAGGCGGCGGTGTTTTATCAGGATGATCTCGTGGTCGGCGGCGGTTGGATTGCACGGTAGGATCAGGATTCCAAGCCGTGTGGGGTGGTTGCCGCTGGCATTTGACAGCCAGCCCGAACTGGTGCAAGGTTGCCGCCATGAAATCAACCCTGCTGCTGCTGGCCACCATGATGATCCCCATTTTTTCCAGTCCGGCGGCCGGGTCGCTTTACAACATTCCGCTGCAAAATATTGACGGCAAGGACGCCACGCTCAAACCCTACCAAGGGCAGGTGATGCTTCTTGTCAACGTTGCCTCGCACTGTGGCTACACGCCGCAATACGCCGGTCTGGAATCGCTCTACAAAAAATACGGTGCGCAGGGGCTGGTCGTGTGCGGATTCCCGTGCAACCAGTTCGGCGGCCAGGAACCCGGCTCAGCGGCGGAGATCAAAGAATTCTGCACGGCCAAATACGATGTGACATTCCCGATGTTCGCCAAACTGGAGGTCAACGGTGAGCACCGGCATCCGCTTTACGTTGCGCTGGCCGGAAAGGCATCGCCGTTCCCGGGCGACATCAAGTGGAATTTCACCAAGTTTCTGGTGGGCCGTGACGGGAAAATCCTGAACCGCTTCGATTCCAAGGTGAAACCCGATTCACCCGAGATCATTCACGCCATCGAAGCCGCCCTGGCCGCTAAACCCTGACGGGCCGGGCTAAAAAACAATCGGCTCATTGAGCTTGCCGCATTGTGTGCAGCGTGAGCGGTCCACGTCCGCATCATCGGTGTAAACAAAGCCACAGCTCTTGCAGCGGAAAACCCGGTCCTCCGGATGCGCCGGACCGAAACGGCGGCGCAGCAGTTCGGAATAAACGCCCACGCCGCACAACGCTCCCAGCGTCAGCGCAACGTAGATCAGCAATAATGCGGAAATGCTCATGGCGCGTTCGTCGGTGTGTGGTTGGTGCCCGCCGGCTCGGGCACGGTGTGCCAGTGGAAAATGAGGTCGCCAAACATCAATTGGTTTGCGGGGGCGAACCGCGCGGCGCGGGCCAGGGCGAGCGCCAGTTGATCGGCCTTGTCATAATCGCTGGAGCCAAGGAGCACATCGGACACCACCCAGCCGTTTGTATCCACCAACACCTGCACCCGGCTCGGCGCGATCACGTCGTTGTTGGTCAGCGTCGGCACGCTGATGGCTTCGAGCAGGTTTCGGTGCGCCAGATTGAGGCCGACCCGCACGGTGGAAACCGTTGGCAACATTGAAATGACCGGCACGTCGGGCGCGGACAAAATCGGTTCCGGCTTCAAATTAAATTGCGCTTGCACAAACCGGTTTGTCTGCATGAAGACATTAAACGTTGCGCCGAGGCTTTCGGCTGGCGGCGGCAGGAAGGGTGGCGGTTCCGTCCAGCGAAACGAAGGCTGGGCAATGTCCGGCATGTTCCGCCAGACGGCGGGGGCAAAATCCTCGATGTGCGGCAAGGCAAATAGTGTCGGATCGTCCAGCGCGATCAGTTCCGGATCACCGGTGGCCAGTTCAAATTGCGGCGCGGCGGTCACCACCCGTGGAGTGGGTTCTTTTTTTGCCCCGAAAATGAACAGGAAGGCCAGATGCGCCGCAAAGGCAAGGACGATGAGGGTGACGATTTTTTTCCAGCTCCAGCCGGTCTTGGGCACGGCTTCGCTGCGCAAGTCGTCGCCGGCCGGTTTGGTTTCAGCCTCAAGACTCATGGCTTGGCGGGCGTGTCCGCCAAGCGGGGCAGCGTGGCGAGCAGACTGTTGGTGATGCCCACCTCGCGGGCCAGCAGGGCCAGATGGGCCAGTTGCTCATAAGTCACGGCCTTGTCTGCATGAATGACGAGCGTGGGCATTTCCGGCGAGACCCGGAGGGCGGCCGCCGCCAGACCATTGGTCAACGCCGGCTCCGTGACGATCTGATTTTTGAAATACAGCCGGCCCTGGCTGTCCACTGCCATGCTCACCGTCGGTCCGGCCACACCGGGCAGATCCGCGGCGGACGGCGGCTGCAGGCGCAGGCGCAGGCCGGGCACCGGCAGCAGCATGGCCAGCAGCAGAAATATCAGCAGCGCAAAAAACACCGAGGCAAACGGCGCGACATCGAACTGGCTACGGAGGATTTTGGCGGAGCGCGGAAATTTCATTTGTCGTTGCCGCCGTTGCCGCCGCCGGGGCTTTCGGTGACGATGTTCACGATTTCAGCGGCGGCGCGTTCCATGTCGAGGACGATTTTGTTCACCCGGCTCACGAGATAGTTGTAGCCGGCGTGCGCCGGAATCGCCACGGCGATGCCGCCGGCCGCGCAGATGAGCGCCTTCCAGACGCCATGCGACATCATTTCGATGTGGGCATACAATCCGGCCTGTTCGATCTGGCCAAACACCGTGATGAAACCCAGGATGGTGCCGAACAGGCCCAGCAGCGGTGAAAGCTGGGCAATGGTGGCGAGCAGGTTCAATTTTTCCTCCAGGCGCGGCACTTCGACCAGTCCGGCCTCCTCCACGGCTTCACGAACGCGTTCCCGGCCGAGATCGCGGTTGAGGATGGCGGCCTTCACCAGGCGCGCGACCGGGCCGGGCGTGGCGTCACAGATCGAGATGGCCTCGACCACGTTTCCGCGCTTGATGACCGTGCGGACGCCATTGAGAAACTCGGCGGAATTGATCTGCGAACGATGGCAGAACAGCGCGCGTTCAATGAACACGACGGCGGCGGTGGCGGCGGCAAGGAGAATCAGCCAAATGACTGGTCCGCCATTGGCGATGAGTGTCGGCAACATGGCGTTGGTATAGGGTTTTGCGCGCCAAGTTCAAAGCGCAAAGTTTTGCCGTTTAATGCCGCGCATCGTCGTTCGCGTTCCTGGAATTGAATCCCGGAATCGGCGGGCGGGAGGAACTTTTCACTCGTCACCCGGCCCGGCTTTTGTATGCTCCGCCCATGGATAAACCTGACCAACTGCGCGAACTTTTCCGGATGCAAAAAGCCCTCAACGAACGCATCGGCGTCAAGACCGACGGCCTGAGCGAGGAGGAAAAAACCAAGTGGCTGCTGAACTACACCCGCGCCATGCAGCAGGAAATGGCTGAACTCACCGACAGCGTGCCATGGAAATGGTGGGCCAAGTATCAGAAGTTCGACGAGCAAAACGCGCGCGTCGAAGTCGTGGACCTGTTTCACTTCCTCATCAGCATGGCGCAGGTGCTGGGCATGAGCGCGGACGACGTCTTCGCGGCCTACGTTAAAAAGAACGAGGTCAACTTCAAACGCCAGGATAGCGGCTACGTCACGAAGGATCACGACGATTCCAAACACATTTGACGTGAGTGCCCGGCTTAAATTCAAGGACGCCAAGCCCAACCATTCCGTCCCGCCGCGTTTGCGCAAAGAGGTCCAGCGCATCCTGATCACGGACGCGCAGATCGCCCGGCGCGTCAAAGCCCTGGCGCGCGAGATTGAACGGGATTTTCGCGGCCACGAAACCGTGGTGGTTTCGCTGCTGAACGGCACGGTGATGTTTCTGGCGGATTTGATCCGGCATTTGAATTTGCCGTTGCGTCTCGATTTCATCGGCGTTTCCAGCTACGGCCTCGGCACGGAATCCGGCGACCTAGTTTTTACCAAGGAGCTGCGCCTGGATGTGCGCGGCCGCGACGTGCTGCTGGTGGACGATATTCTTGACACCGGCAAAACCATGAGCCGTGTCCTGCCGAAACTCGGGGCGCTCAAGCCGCGTCGGATCAAAACCTGCGTGCTGCTGGACAAACCGTCGCGGCGCGTGGAGAAAATCTGCGCGGACTACATCGGCTTCGAGATTCCCGATCTGTTTGTCATCGGCTACGGGCTGGATTACGCCGAGCGCTATCGCAACCTGCCATTCGTCGGCGTGCTGCATCCGCAAGTTTACCAGCAAGTCGGCCGGCGCGCCGGCCCGCCATGATCGAGCTTCGGTTCATCAGCCTGCCGGGCCTGGTGGCGTTCGTCGCCCTGGCTTGGGCGAGTTCAAGCCATCGCCGGCTGTTTCCGTGGCGCACGTCAAAATCTTCGGCATCATGGTTGCCGGCCGCACATGGACGAGCGGAGCTTTGTAATCGCCACCTACGCTTTGTGCGGCTTTGCCAATTTTTCCAGCATCGCGATCCAGGTGGGCGGCATCGGCTCGCTCGCCGGAACGCCGCACCGAGATGGCCAAACCTGGTTTCCGCGCGATGATCGCCGGCCTTGGAAGGTCGCAATCTGGGCCTTGCCCTCGCTGTCGGGGATCATGTCAATCAAGTCCAGCTTGTGCAGGGCCGCTTCCGTCGCGCTATGCACGGCAATCGCCGTGAGGCGGTCGCCACGATCACCGAGCTTCACCGTCGCATCCATGAAGGTGCTGCCATTGAGCCGGGTCGTGCCCGACTGACCGGCGATGGTTTCACTCGCCATCGCCAGCTTGTTGCCCGCCATGCTCGCTTGCCGAGGCGAACATGCCTTACGGCGAACTGATGACCAGCGACTGATCGGTGCGCGCCCAGTAATTGTTAATGATGAAGCGGCCGCCAAGCTGATTTATTTGGCCTTGCGGAACATCACGGCCAAGTGGAAGACGCCGCCCGTGTTCTGGAAATCAGCGATGAATCAGTTCGCCATCCGTTATCCCGATTGCTTTGCGGCATTATCCGTGTTAACCGCAGATTGAGTAAACCATGAACCCGCCTCACACGCAAAATCACGGATAGACCCATCTTTTCAGATTGTATATTCTTCACGGCACCGGCACCGCGTTGAATACTTTCTTGATGATCGCATCCGTCGTCACCGCCTGCGCCTCGGCTTCGTAGGTGAGGATGATGCGGTGGCGCAGCACGTCGGGGCCGATGCTTTTCACGTCCTCGGGA
>JAJXXI010000725.1 GCA_021781185.1 bacterium | reverse complement strand
CGGGCATCGTGATGGAGTTTGAATTCGGCACCAACTGGGCGACGTATTCGCGTTTCGTCGGCGACGTGTTCGGCAGCGCGCTGGCGGCGGAGGGCATTTTCGCCTTCTTCCTCGAATCGGGTTTTCTCGCGGTGCTGCTGTTCGGCTGGGACAAGGTCGGCCGCAAAATGCACTTTTTTTCGACGTGCATGGTGGCGCTCGGCGCGCATTTCAGCGCGGTGTGGATTGTGGTGGCGAATTCCTGGATGCAGACGCCCGCCGGCTATCACATTGTCGGCGAGGGCATGAAGGCGCGCGCGGAAGTCACGAATTTCTGGCAGGTGGTTTTCAACCCCTCCATGGTGGACCGCCTGTTTCACACGCTGTGCGGCGCGTGGTCGGCGGGGGCCTTTCTGGTGGTCAGCGTCAGCGCCTGGTATTTGCTGAAAGGGAAACATTTGGAATTTGCCCGCAAATCGTTGAAGGTTGGATTGATTGTCGCGCTGACCGCGTCCTTGTTGCAGGCGGTCAGCGGACACCTGAGCGCGCAAAACGTGGCGGCCCATCAGCCCGCCAAGCTCGCCGCGTTTGAAGGACTTTACAACACCACGTCCAACGCGCCGCTGGTGCTGGCCGGCATCGTGGACGAGAAGCAGGAGAAAGTCATCGGCGTCGCCGTGCCGGGGTTGTTGAGCTTCCTGGCCCACGATGATTTCCACACGCCGGTCACGGGCCTGAACGCCTTCAAACCGGAAGACCGGCCGCCGGTGCAGGCGTCGTTCCTGTTCTTTCACGGCATGGTCGCGATCGGTTTCGCCCTGATCGGCATTGCCGCGCTGGGTTTTTTATATTTCCGCAAGGGCACGCTGCACGAACGCCGCTGGCTGCTCTGGCTGATGGTGTTCTCCGTGCTGGGTCCACAGATCGCCAACCAGCTCGGCTGGTTCGCCGCCGAAGTGGGCCGCCAGCCGTGGATTGTCTATGGCGTGATGCGCACGCCGGCGGGCTTGTCGGCGGTGGTGAAGGCCAACGTCGTGCTCACTTCGCTGATCATGTTCACGTTCATTTATTTTTTGCTGTTCACGGTTTTCATTTATCTGCTCAACGAAAAAATCCAGCACGGACCGGATGAGTCGGATTTGATTCCATCCGGCAAACTCGCGCTGCCAACGAAAAATTAACCCGCCATGCATTTCGATCTCAACACCATCTGGTTTATTCTCGTCGGGGTTCTGCTCACCGGCTACGCCATCCTCGACGGCTTCGACCTCGGCATTGGTGCGCTGCACCTGTTCACCAACAAGGACGAGGAACGCCGCGTCATGCTCAACTCCATCGGACCGGTCTGGGACGGCAACGAAGTCTGGCTCGTCACCGGTGGCGGCGCGCTGTTCGCCGCGTTTCCCGACGTGTATGCGACGGTGTTCTCCGGTTTTTACCTCGCACTGATGCTGCTGCTCGCGTCCTTGATCTTCCGCGCGGTGGCGATTGAATTTCGCAGCAAGCAGCCGATGCGCTGGTGGCGGCAGATGTGGGACATCGGCTTTGCCGGCGGCAGCATCGTGTCCTCGCTGCTCATCGGCACCGCGCTGGGCAACATCGCCTGGGGCGTGCCGGTGAACGCCAACGGCGAATTCGCGGGAACTTTCCAGGGTCTGCTGACACCCTACCCGCTGCTGGTGGGCATCACCACCGTGGCCTTGTTCATGATGCACGGCGCGATTTATGGCGTAATGAAAACCGAGGGCGGGCTGCACGACAAACTGCGCCGCTGGGCGATGAACTCCATCATTTTCTTCGTCATCTGCGCCGTGACGCTCACGATGACCACCTTGTTGTTCGTGCCGCACATGGCGGAACGCGTGAAGGACCATCCGTGGCTGTTCAGCGTGGCGCTGCTGAACATGCTGTCCATCGCGAACATCCCGCGCGAATTCCATCACGGCAACGACGGCAAGGCCTTTCTCTCCTCGTGCGCCACCATCGTGACGCTGATGGCGCTGTTCGCCCTGAACATTTTCCCCAACCTGGTTTACAGCCTGCCCGACCCCCAAAACAGCCTGAACATCTACAACGCCGCCTCGTCCACCAAGACGCTGGGCATCATGCTGGTGATCGCGTGCATCGGCGTGCCGGTGGTGATCGCCTACACGGTGAGCATCTACTGGATTTTCCGGGGCAAGGTGAAAATTGACAAAATGAGCTACTGAATGAACCGCCGTTTCACCCAACGCGGCGGCTGGTGGGTGACGGTTCAATTCCTGATGCTGCTGGCCATTGCCGCCCTGGGCATCGCCTGCCGCCAGCGGCCGGAGAACCGACCGCTGTTTGTTTGCAGCCTTGCCTTACTGGCCGTTGCTGCGATTTGTGGTCTGGCTGGCCTGTTCAATCTAGGCCGCAATCTGACGCCCTTTCCCACGCCATCTGCCAAAACGCGACTCGTGCGGCACGGCATTTATCGCTGGATGCGGCATCCGCTCTACCTGGCGGTGATGTGCGCGGCGGCGGGTTGGTCCTTGTTCTGGCAAAGCTGGCCGGCCCTCGCGACTTCGCTGGTGCTGGTCGTCTTTTTTGATGCCAAGGCGCGGCATGAGGAACGCTGGCTGCAACACCAATTTCCGGACTACGCGGAATATGCGCGGCACGTGAAGCGTTTTATTCCGTGGCTGTATTGAGGACTGCCCGCACCGCGCCAGACCTCGGGCCACTTTCAAAGCTCATTTCGCCATCGCGGCAGGCTTCTGCTTCGCGAGCACTGCCAGAAATTGTCCCAGCGCAGGGCTCTGGCTCCGGCCGCGAATGCGCTGCAAATGCAGCGGACGCTGAATCGTCAAATCCTTCAGCGGAATGATTCCCAGCGAACCCGTCTGCAATTCCAAACCAATCACCAGCCGTGAAATGATGGCAATGCCCAGCCCGGTGGCGACCATGTTTTTGATTGCCTCCGGGCTGGCGAGCGCCAGGAGCGGTTTGAGCTTCAGCCCTTTTCGACGCAGCGCTTTTTCCACCACCGCCCGCGTGCCGGAACCTTCCTCCCGCATGATGAACGGTTCCCGGCAAAGCTCCCGCACCGGCACGCGCCCCTGCTTCAACAGCGGATGGCCGGCCGGCGCGATGGCCACCAGTTCATCCTGAAAAAACACCGTGGATTCCAGCTCCTCGGATTCCAGCGGCCCCTCGGTCAAACCCGCCTCCACCGAGCCGTCCAGCAAGGTCCGCTGTATGCGATGCGTGTTGGCGATTTCCAAGTGCAATTCAATTTCCGGATGATGCCGGTGAAATTCCGCGATCACCGGCGGCAACAGATAACCGCCAATCGTCAGGCTCGCGCCAATGGCCAGCCGCCCCCGCTTCAGGCCGCGATATTCCTCAATCGCCCGCACGGCGTCCGTCTCCAGCGAACGCCAGCGGTGCGCGTAATCCGCCAAGATTTGGCCCGCCTCGGTCAGCCGGCACCCGCGCGGCAACCGTTCCAACAGGCGGACACCGAGCGCGTCCTCCAGTTCGGCAATTTGCTTGGACACCGCCGGCTGGCTCACCCGCGCCGAGACGGCCCCGCGACTGATGCTGCCCGCCTGTGCCACCGCGTGAAACAGGGCCAGATGATTCCGATTCATGCTCATAACCTTATTCTATGGCAGACATGCAGACAATGTCTTTGTGGAATATTAACCGCCAAGCGATGATTTGACTCGTTATGAATCAAACCGCTCACGTCCTTCCGACTCACCCGGCCCACCCGGCCAGAATCTTTGCCTTGGTGGTGATTGCCGCCAGCCTCATGCTCTGGGCCTCGCCGCCGGTGGCGCTGGTCGCCGGCATTCTGTTTGCCGTGGTGATCGGGCATCCGTTCGCCCATTGGAACCACCAGGTGACCAAATGGCTGCTGCAGATTTGCGTGGTGCTGCTGGGCTTCGGCATGAATCTGCCCGTGGTGTTGCGCCTCGGCTTGAACGGCTCGCTGTTCGCCGCCGTCAGCATTGGGGCAACGCTGGCGCTCGGCTGGTGGCTGGGGCGGCGACTGGCATTGGACAAGAAAACCACTATTCTGGTTTCGGCCGGAACCGCCATTTGCGGCGGCTCGGCCATTGCCGCCGTGAGTTCGGTGATTGCCGCCACGGAGGCGGAAATCGCCGTCTCAATCGGCACCATTTTTCTGCTGAATGCCGTGGCGCTCTATGTCTTTCCCATCGCCGGCCACCTGTTGCATTTAAGCCAGGCGCAGTTCGGCCTTTGGGCGGGCGTGGCCATTCACGATATTTCGTCGGTGGTGGGCGCCGGATTAAGCTATGGACCGGCCGCGCTGGATACCGCCACGGCGGTGAAACTATCGCGCACCCTGTGGATTGTGCCGTTGACGCTGGCGCTCGCGTTTGGATTGGGCCGCCATCAACGCACCGTCACAGCCGCAGGAAAAACCGCCGGCCCGCGCAAGGCGAAAATCACCGTGCCGTGGTTCATTGGTTTCTTTTTGCTGGCCTCGTTGATGCGAAGCTACATTCCAGTCATTTCGACCTGGTCGCCTCATTTCTCGGAAGTGGCGCACCACGGCATGATTCTGGTGTTGTTTCTGATCGGCACCTCGCTTTCCCTGCGGGCACTGCGTGTGGTTGGCTGGCGCACGATGGTCGCCGGCATGACCCTGTGGTTGTTCGTCAGCATCGGCTCGCTCCTGGCCATCCATTTTTTCAGACTCGCCGCATAAAACCACGCCACCGGTGTTGCCTTGAATCCGGCGCAACCTTGGGTTCATGACCATTCCATCATAACGGGGGAAGGCGTTTTCGTGCTCCGAGAAAACGGCCGCAGAAGTTCGATCCGGCCAATGACACCAAGGTGGAAAGTCATTCCAGCCCATGGCCATGGGTGCAGGTCACCCGGAGGCCAAAACCGGCTGCGGCATTTCCAGCACGGCATTTCCAGCACTTGCAGTTCAGCACAATTTAAGCGATAAACGGCTCGCGGAGATGAAAGCAATTCGTTCAGCTTTCTGGATGTTGTGGATGGTTGCGGCACTGCCTTTGAAGGCGGCTGATTCTGGAATCCAATCTCCAGATGCGGGCTCTCCTGCGCTGATCCTGTCCGGGCGGAAAACCTCGACTCCCGGCATCTGGCCGAACGGGGCTGGTGGAGGATTTGGTTCCACGACCGAGTCCATCAGCCTGGAGTCCGGGGCCAGTGATGGCGTGATTATTTTGGGCGGAAGGATCCGCCACAATCTTGCCTTGGCGAGTCTTTCCTACGGGCAAATGCTCAGTTCCGTGGCGGGCGCAGGTCACTGGTATCGCGGAAACTGGGAATTGCGCGGCGAGCTGTTTGCCGGTTCCGAATTCTCGCCCGGCAGCACCTGGGT
>JAJXXI010000431.1 GCA_021781185.1 bacterium | reverse complement strand
TTCCGATCTGAGCAGAAGACGTTCATTTTGAAAAATCTCAAGGCGGCCCGCGAGGAGGCCATTGATGCGGTTTCCATGACTGAGAAATCGGCGTTTTTCAAAAAATATAAAATTCGCATTGAGGCGTATCTCACCGCGCAGGGCTACGATGTAAAACAGTCCTACCGGGATTTTATCGCCAGGCAAAGGGCGGAGGCCGCCGCCAAAAAGGCCGGATCAGCCTCCGCGCCGGCAGACCAGGAAGGCGGAGCCAAACCGGCGAAGTAAGCCGCCGTCGCGCCGCCTGTCGCCATCCCAGCCGCGCTTCGCCGTGCGGGGGCGATTCTTTAAAAATGTCGTTTATAACAATTTAATTGGCACTTTTCTTATTCCGGTTTTCGCTTCAATGTTTTTACCCTTGCTGAGTGCCCCAATCGCCCATGCCAAGGATGCGTTTTATAACCACGGTTTTGATTTTATCTGTGCTGGCTGTCCGGCACGCGTGTTGCGCCCAGCCTGCCACGAACACGGCGGAGCGTCTGTGGTATGCGCAACCGGCGGAGAAGTGGACGGACGCGCTGCCGGTCGGCAACGGCCGGATGGGGGCGATGGTTTTCGGCGGGGTTTTTGACGAGCGCATCCAATTTAATGAAGACACCCTTTGGAAGGGGCATCCGCATGACTACGTCCGTGCGGGCGCACGCGATCATCTTGCTGAAATCCGCCAGTTGCTGTTCGACGGTAAAATAAAGGAGACCGAATCCCTCGTCCGCGAAACGTTTTTAAGCGACCCGGTGCGGCAGAAGGCCTATCAGCCATTCGGCGATTTGCGTTTGCATTTCGCCGGTCAGGGGACGGTGATGAATTACCGACGGGAACTGGATCTTGGCACCGCCATTGCCAAAACGACCTTTCACTTGGGAGGCGTCCGCTTTGAACGCGATGTGTTCGCCAGTCACCCGGATCAGGCCGTGATCATGCACGTCACGGCCGACCGGCCGGCGTCTGTCAGTTTCACGCTGAAAATGGACAGTCCGCAGACCAATTCAAAGACCGCAGCCATCGTGTCAGACACGCTCGCCTTGACGGGGCAGGTCGAAGCTGGCGGATTGAAGTTTGAATCGCGCGTGCGCGTGGTTTGCGACGGCGGCACGGTGACCACGAACGGAAACGTCCTCGTGATTGAGAAAGCCAATTCCGCGACACTCTTTTTGGTGGCGGCGACGAGCTTCAAGACTTTTCAGGACATCAGCGGTGACCCGGCAGAACGCTGTGCCAGGGAGTTGGCCGTCGTCAGTCGGGAAAAATATGCCGCCGTGCTGGCGGCGCATTTGAAGGATTATCGTGCTCTTTTCGACCGCGTGAGTCTGAATCTTGGTCACACGCCGGCGGCCAATCTGCCCACGGATGAGCGGCTACAGCAGGTCAAGAAGTCCGGTTTGAATGGCGACCCGGCGCTGGCGGCGCTTTATTTTCAATACGGCCGCTACCTGCTCATTGCGAGCAGCCGCCCGGGCGGACAGCCGGCGAATTTACAAGGGCTCTGGAATGAGGAACTCAATCCGCCGTGGGAGAGCAAATGGACGTTGAACATCAATTGCGAGATGAACTACTGGCCGGCCGAGCTGTGCAATTTGAGCGAATGCGCGCAGCCGCTGTTTGCCATGATTGACGACTTGGTCATCAGCGGCGGGCGCACGGCGAAGGAACAATACGGCTGCGGCGGTTGGGTGGTCCATCACAACACCGACCTCTGGCGCGGCACCGCGCCGATAAATAACATAGACGGCGTCTGGCCCACCGGCGGCGCGTGGCTTTGCTATCATTTGTGGGAACATTATCTGTTCACCGGCGACAAACAATTTCTAGCCCGGGCCTATCCCGTCATGAAAGGAGCGTCGTTGTTCTTCGTGGATGATCTGATCAGGGATCCGAAAACCGGCTGGCTCGTTACATCGCCATCCTTTTCTCCCGAACAGGGAACCCTCTGTTACGGGCCTACGATGGACAATCAACTGATCCGGGCGCTCATGGACAGCACCATCGCGGCTGCCGGCATTCTGCAAACCGATAAAGATTTCGCGGCCGAACTGGTGAAAACGCGCGACCAGCTCCCGCCCAATCAGGTTGGCAAATACGGCCAGTTGCAGGAATGGCTCGACGATGTGGATGTGCCCAACAACAACCACCGCCACATGTCGCCGCTGTGGGCGTTGTATCCGGGGGCGGACATTTCGCCGGCGGATCCGAAAATTTGGAGTGCCGCCAAGCTACTGTTGAAATGGCGCGGCGGCGGCAGCACTGGCTGGAGTTTTGCCTGGCGCATTCCGCTTTGGGCGCGGGTTGGCGACGGCGAGTTCGCTTATCAGCAATTGTCCGGTTTGTTTCAGCGGCGGACCCTGCCGAACCTGTTCGATTTGTGCGGGCCGTTTCAGATAGACGGAAATTTCGGCGCGACCGCCGGGATGGTGGAACTGTTGCTCCAAAGCCAGTGGACCGATAATCGCGACGGAAAAGATCTGCGCATTGTCCGTTTGCTGCCGGCGTTGCCGAAGGAATGGCCGACGGGTTCGGCAAGCGGCTTGTGTGCCCGCGATGGCTTTGTGGTGGATCTCGTCTGGAAGCAAGGCGCGTTGACGCGGGTGGTTATTCATTCCAAGTTGGGGAAAACCTGCCTGCTCCGTTGTGGCGGTCACGAAATCGTGTTGCCAACGCAGGCGGGCAAAGCTTATGCGTTTGATGGTGACTTGAATCGAGAAACCACTCCTTAACATCATTTCATAATGAGAATCACCATATTGATGGCGTTGTTGATTTGGATCTCGCTGGTTCAACTCGCATCCGCACAAAACACCACATGGCCGAGCGAGACGACGGGGCAGGCGCTCGGCCGGAAAGTTTTGGAACCGGCCGGATTTAAGGCCAGCCAGCCAACGCCCGTGGTCATTTATCTGGAAAATCTGGCGGCACCCCGCGCTGGCACGGACAGTGATGAAGCGATCATTGATGACTTTCTGAAACAAGGTTATCTGGTCGTCACGCTGGATTACAACCACAACACAAAGGCCCGCGTGCCGTTTCTGAATCGTGACCTCTTCAACTTGCGGGAAGAAGTGTTGCACAAAAAATTTCTGCCGGGCATCAAGCTGGATTCGGCGCATGTTTTCATCATTCCCGCCGGCTGCCGGTTGTTGCGGGACGTGGTGTTTTACCGCGAACCCGACCGGACGCTGGCGATGGACATCATTTACCCGGCGCATCCCCCGAAGCCCATTGGCGCGGTGATTGAGTTTTCCTGCGATAACCTAAATCGCATGGGCGACGGTTCGCTGGCGATTTGCAGCGACACGATTCTTGACGGCGAAGCCACGGAAGGACTGGCCGTGGCCATGGCGGATCATCCGGTGAAGGCGCCTTACAAGGGCCTTGATCCCATGCCCGATTGCGCGTGGAAAATCAAAGCCGCCGTGCGGACATTGCGCGCGGAAGGTGCAAACCTCGATTTCAACGGCAAGATCGCGCCCGTGGGTTTTTCGCGTGGCAGCGGCATGGCGCTGATGCTGGTGACCACCATGGGCAGGGCGGAGTTTGAAGGTCATGGCGAAAACACCAACGTGAGCAGTGCGGTGCAGGGAGCCGTCGTCATGTCGGGTCGCTTCACCTACCTCGATCTGATGCCCAAAGACCACATGATTCCCCGTTATAACAAGGCATGGGGGGAGCGCGACACCCACCTGGATTTCTGGCGGCGTGAAGGCGCGATGGATTATCTGCAAAACGCCACGCTGCCGTTGTTCCTGACGATCAATTGCACCGAAGGCCCCGACGCGCAGCTCCAGATGACCGTGTTGCGCAAACGGCTGGCGGAACTCGGCAATGACGAGATTTTCATGATGGACCGTCAACCGCGCGGTCACAAAGTCACGCTGGTTCCGGAGATTTTGAGCGCGATGAATGACTACTTAAAATCACGGTTGAACTGAGAAACGGCCACGCGGCTGCCACACAATTTAAAATTTATGTTCAACATCAATTTCGTCGGGTGCCGATTTCCAGCGGGTGGCCTCAATATTTCATCTTGGAACACCGTGACGAAAAGGGGGCGGGGATTGAATTGCACTTTGCTGATGGCTGTGGTTGTGTTTTGCCATCTTGTGTCTGCAACGGCGGCGGAATCAGGCCGCCAGGTTATTCCCGCCAAGCCGGCCGGTCAGCCGGTGACGGAAAACACCATGCGGCAGATTTACGATGAGGTGAAAACGCCGTTCAAATATGGCGTCATTCTTCAGGGCGCAGGGCCGGATGAATACGTGGATTGCCCCAGTATTTTTCGCTCTGGCGAACACTGGTATATGATGTATGTGGCCATCACCAACAAGATCGGCTACCAGACGTTTCTGGCCCGCAGCGATGATCTGCTGCACTGGACCAAGCTTGGGAAAATTCTCCCCTTCAGCCAGAACGGATGGGACGCGTGGCAGGCCGATGGCGGCGTCGCTCTGGCGGATTATCGTTGGGACGGCACCCACGCGCTGGAAAAATTCGCCGGCAAATACTGGCTTTCTTACATTGGTGGGGCGAAGCAGGGTTACGAGACGGATCCGCTTTCCCTCGGCCTCGCGTGGACCCGCCGGCCGACGTGGCCGCAGGCCTGGCATCGGCTCAAGGAAAACCCGGTGCTGACCCCGAAGCAGCCGGACGCGCGACCTTTTGAAACCAAAACGCTCTACAAGAGCCAGATCATCCACGACGACTCCAAATCGCTCGGCTGGCCGTTCGTGATGTTTTACAATGCGAAATATAAAAACGGTTTCGAGCAGATCGGCATGGCGGTGTCGCGCGACATGGTGAACTGGAGCCGTTACGGCACGAACCCGGTGATCGTCAATGGCGAAGCAAAAAAGAACGGCATCAGCGGCGACCCGCAGATTGTGAAAATCGGCGACGTCTGGGTGATGTTTTATTTTGGAGCAGGGTGGGGGCCCCACGCCTTTGACACCTTTGCTTGCTCCTACGATCTCGTTCGCTGGACAAAATGGACCGGTCCCAATCTCATCCAACCCAGCGAGGCTTACGACCGGACTTATGCGCACAAGCCCTGGTTGCTGAAATACCACGGGGTGGTTTATCACTTCTACTGCGCCGTCGGCAACAAGGGCCGCGTGATTGCGCTGGCCACTTCGGTTGATTTGAAGAACTCTGCTGGGAAAAATTCAACCGGGCTCTCACTCGCGCCGATCACTCACTAAACTTTTGCCATGAACACACGCTGTTTATCCCTTGCCACAATGCTGGCTTTACTCACCGTCACCGTTTCCGCCCAGACTAATCTGTATGTTGCTGCCGACGGCAGCGC
>JAJXXI010000111.1 GCA_021781185.1 bacterium | reverse complement strand
ATCTGTGGCCCGGATGTGGTTAAAAACCGATGAGACAGCAGCGACAAATTGGATCAAGGGTCTGAATTTGCCGGAGCCTGCCAAGGAATCACTCGAAAGACCACAACCCTGAGCCCAAAATCGCCGGCGATGGCATGAGCGCAAGTCATCGCGCCTTTATTTTGTAACGGACACTTTTCGGCCACCGAGTTCGGTTCTTAATTTAATTGGATAAACCGTATCCGTGATGAAGCGAATGGTTGCGAGCGAATCAACGTAAGCGTCTTCAGGGGTGCATACTATCGGTAGCTGATGCAGGCTGGCACAATGGGGGAATGAATAGAGTTTTTCGACCTCGACGGAAGCGATTTTCTCGCCAGCAACAGCAACAGTGGGCGGCTCAATTTCTTGAATCGGATTTGTCTCAGCGTGAGTTTGCGCTGGCGCACGGGCTGGGAGTTTCGACCTTGCAGCGGTGGATCGCCCAAAGCCGTGGCAAAGCGTGGGCCGCGGGCGCAACGAGCCGTCGGCCCAAAGCCGAGCGGATGTTTGTCGAACTTAAAGCGCCGCCGGCTTGGCCTCGCTGGGCGGCCGAGGTGGTGCGCGCCGATGGTTGGATCCTTCGCCTGGCGCACGATGTGCCGGCCACTCTGTTGCAATCCTTGATCTCGTCATGTTGAACTTTTCCGCGGCCACGCGCGTGTTCGTGGCCAGTGCGCCGGTGGATTTGCGCGGCAGTTTCAACCGGCTTTTTGCGCTGACGCAATCGGTGCTGCAACAGGATCCGCTGTCGGGCCACTGGTTTGTCTTTACCAACCGTCAGCGCAACAGAGTCAAAATTTTATTCTGGGACGGCAGCGGGCTGTGGTGTTGCGCCAAGCGGCTGGAGCGAAATCGTTTTAGCTGGGTTCCGGCCGACCAGGCGTGCGTTACCTTGCGCGGAGAAGAACTCATGGCGTTGCTGTCGGGATGGGAAGTGCGCTCGAAGGCCGGTTGGTATCGGCGTTAAAGCGGCGCGACAAATATTTTTTAAAAAAAGTGGCGTCTGCGTGAAACCTTTTTCGTGTGCCGGAGTCTTGAACGGCGACGATGTCGCACGCCGCCACACTGCCCGCAATTACTTCGCTGGAACAGGCGCGTGGCCTCCTGTCGGACTTGGTTAGCAACAACCAGAACCTGTCTGCTCAGAACCAAAACCTATCCCAACGGAACCAGCAACTACTCTGGCGGGTCAGTCAGTTGGAGCAGGCCCTCTATGGTTCTACTTCCGAGCGGCAGACGGGCAGCACTTATTCCAAGGAACAAATTTTCCTCTCGCTCTTTGGTTCCACCGAGCCGGCCAGCACGGAAAATGTGGTGGTGGAAGAAAAGGAAGTTGCCCGTCCGGCCAAAAAAGTTTTGGCGATCAAGGAACTGGAAACGGTCACCGAACGGATCGAACCGGCCGAGCAGGTTTGTCCGCACTGCGGCAAGGCGAAATGCCAGATCGGTTGCGAAGTCAGCGAACGCTACGAATACATTCCGGCCAAGGTGGTGCGGCCCCAAATCCAGCGGCCCAAGCTGGCCTGTGCCTGCGGCCAGGGCGGCGTGAGCATCGCGCCCCTGCCGCCGCAAGTCATCGAGCAAGGCGCCGCCGGCGCCAGCCTGGTGGCGCCGGTGATGTTGAACAAGTTCGACAATCATATGCCGCTGTATCGGCAGCAGCAGGAATTTGCGCGGCTGGGATTGAACTTTCCACGCCAGACGCTGGGCGGCTGGGTGGAAAAAGGGGCGCACTGGTTGCAGGTCATCGTCCGCGAAATGAAGCGCGCGCTGCTGGCCGGCGATTATCTGCAAGTCGATGAAACGCCCGTCAAGGTGATGGCCCCCGATCATCCCGGGAAATGCGCCACCGGCTGGTTGTGGGTGGGCGGCCGACCGGGCAGTTACATGATCTTCGAATTTCATCGCGGCCGCGGCAAGGCCCAAGGCGCGGCCTTTTTGGAAAATTTCAAAGGCACGTTGCAGCGGGATGGTTATGGCGTCTATGGTTCATTAGCCCGGGACAACTTGGAATTAATCCCGGCCGGATGTTGGAGTCATGCCCGCAGAAAGTTCATTGACGCGCTGGAAGAAGGAGCGCCGGCGGCCAGCACTTTTGCGCAAGCTTTACTTGATCGAACGCCACGCGCAGGAACAGAACCTGGAGGCCGAGCAGAGAAAGGCATTGCGCCAGGAAAAAGCCGCGCCGATCCTGACGGCGTTGAAGCCGCGCCTGGAAGCGCAACTGGACCCATGCCTGCCGCAAAGTCCGCTGGGCAAAGCCGTGCGCTACACACTGGCCGAATGGACCGCCCTGACGCGCTACTTGGAAGACGGTCGCGTTCAGATCGACAATAATTTAACGGAGAATGCAATCAGGCCCAGCGCCATTGGCAAACGCAACTGGTTATTCATCGGTCATCCGGATGCGGGCTGGCGCAGTGCGGTCATCTACTCAGTGATCGTGAGCTGCCGGCGGATGGACATTGATCCTTGGGAATACATCGGCGACGTCCTGCGCCGCCTGCCAGCCATGAAACAATCCGAAGTTGCGGGTATCCTGCCCGGTCGCTGGAGCCCCGCCGCCAAGTAACCTCGATCACGCCAATCTGCCCGCGTCAACCCTGCAGCCAGTCGGACGCTTACTGAATATCTGTGGAGAACGTATCAGCGAAAGGTCCGCGAGCGTGACGTTCGTGAACCAGATGAGCGGCCCGACCGAGCGGCATTAGCCGCGATGGTGAGTGTCAGGCACCGCGCACGCGGCTGGAGACATTCGTGAATGGAAACCGTGAATGGTTGCGCGCATTCGTGTTCACCTGTTGAGCGACGAGCTTGCACAGCGCGAACTGAAATTCCATCGAGCGCAGCGAGCTGATGTTTGGACGAAGGGCTGGATTCGTTTTTGACTGGCCTCTTTCCGGCTCTGTCTTACGATGGATTGCCATACTGGGATGCTAACTGAAGCAGAATGGCTGACACGCAAGACGCGGATTGACACGAAACTTCGTGCCATGAGTCCAGCGTGGCAAATCATCCCCTGGCGCGAAGGTCTCGACACCTCCAAACTCGCCTGCCATGCCGTTACGGAATTCCCCACGGAAAATGGTCCCGCTGATTATGCCCTGTTTGTGAACGGCGTTCTTCTGGGCATCCTTGAAGCCAAAAAAATCACCGTCAATCCGCAGAATGTTCTGGAGCAGGCCAAGCGTTACGCCAAGGGTGCCACGACTGGCCCCGGCCACTGGCACGGCTACCGCGTTCCGTTCCTCTACGCCACCAACGGCGAAATCATCTGGCACCTCGACGCGCGCGCCGAAAAATCGGTGTCCCGCACGCTCAGTAATTTCCACACCGGGCCGGCCATGGAAGCCATGCTCGCGCTTGATCTCGACTCGGCCCGCCGCTGGCTGCTCGACACGCCGCCGGAACGGATCACCCGGCTCCGTCCGTATCAGGTCCGAGCCATCGTCGCCACCGAGGGCGCCATCCTTGCCGGGCGACATGAATTGCTCGTCGCCATGGCCACCGGCACGGGCAAGACCTTTCTCACCGTGGCACAGATTTACCGGCTGCTGGAGAGCAAACAATTCCGCCGCATCCTATTTTTGGTGGATCGCAAGGCGCTGGCCGCGCAAGCCGTTCGCACCTTCAACGCTTTCGATACGCCGCAGGGCAACAAGTTCACCCAGGAATACGAGGTCTATTCCCAGCGGTTTCAGCGGGAGGATTTCGGGGATGACGAGCCGTTCGATCCCAAGGTGCTGCCGAATGAATACCTGACCGATCCCAAGCCGACGCACACTTTTGTTTACGTCTCCACCATCCAGCGCATGGCGGGGAACCTGTTCGGACGGGAAAACACTTTTGCCCAATCGGTCAATGACCCCGAATTGGAACAAGACGTGGACAAGCTCGACATTCCCATCCACGCCTTCGACCTGATCATCGCGGACGAATGTCATCGTGGCTACACGTTGCAAGAGACGAGTCTCTGGCGGGACACCATCAATCACTTTGACGCCATCAAGATCGGCCTCACCGCCACGCCCGCGCCGCACACCACCGCCCTCTTTGGCCAGCCGGTGTTCCGTTACGACGTCGAGCAGGCCATCCTCGACGGCTACCTCGTGGATTACGAAGCCGTCGCCATCAAATCCGATGTGCGCATGAATGGCGCGTTTCTCAAGGAAGGCGAGGAAGTCGGCATCATTGACCCCACTACCGGCAAAGAGCAGCGCGACGAACTGGAAGACGAACGGCAATTCGCATCGGAGGACATCGAGAAACGCATCACCGCGCCGGACAGCAACCGCAAGATCATTGAGGAAATCGCCCAATACGCCTACGCCCACGAAAAAGAAACCGGCCATTTCCCTAAGATTCTCATTTTCGCCGTCAACGACATCGCCCACACGTCGCACGCCGATCAACTGGTCAAAACCTGCCGCGCCGTGTTCGGCCAGGGCGACGATTTCGTCCAAAAAATCACCGGCAACCCGAACGTGGATCGCCCGCTCCAAAAGATTCGGGAGTTCCGCAACCGCCCGAATCCCAAGGTGGTCGTCACCGTGGACATGCTCTCGACCGGCGTGGACATCCCGGCGCTGGAGTTCATCGTGTTTCTGCGCCCGGTCAAGTCGCGCATCCTCTGGGTGCAGATGCTCGGGCGCGGCACGCGCAAATGCCCGGAGATCAACAAGACCAAATTCACCGTCTTCGATTGCTTTGACGGCACGCTGATCAATTATTTCAAGAACACCACGGACTTTGAAATCCAGTCGCCAGCCAAGACGCCGCTGACGCTGCTGGAGGTCATCGAAAACATCTGGCAAAACGTAGATCGCGATTACCACGTCCGCATCCTGGCCAAGCGGCTGCGACGGATTGAAAAGGACATGAGCGGCGCGGCGCGGCTGGAATTTGCCAAATGGATTCCCGACGGCGACATCGGCGCGTTCGCCGGCCAGCTCGCGGGAAAAATCAAAACCGATTTCACCGGCACCATGAAGCTGCTGCGGAATCCAGACTTCCAAAAGCTGTTGCTGGAATACCAACGCGCCTACTCGCCGTTTCTCGTGGGCTACGAAGTGCAGGACGCGGTGTCCTCGGCGAAAGTGAACCGCTTTGGCAAATTTGAAACCGCCGAAGGTTATCTGGAAGCCTTTGCCCGTTTCGTGAAGGACAACGCCGACAAGGTGGACGCCTTGGGCATTCTGTTGAAACGTCCGCGCGACTGGCGACCCAAGGCGTTGGAAGAACTCCGGCGCACGCTGGCGCAAAACCAGTTCGACGAGCGCAAGCTCCAGGAGGCTCACCAGGTTGCCAGCCACAAGGC
>JAJXXI010000625.1 GCA_021781185.1 bacterium | reverse complement strand
CATGGCGAATTTCGCCCGCAAGACGCTCAAGCTGCAAAATGTCGCCGTGTTCACCGACGTGAAGAGCGATTACAGCCTGGGGCTGGCGAAATTTTTCAAGCGGGGATTTACCGCCGATGGCGGCCGGATTGCCGTTGAACAGAATTACAGCGCCGGCGACAAGGATTTCAATGCGCAGCTCACGGCGATCAAGGCCGCGAATCCGGACGGCATTTTTGTTCCCGGCTATTACACCGAGGTGGGTTTGATTGTTCTGCAGGCACGGCAGTTGGGCCTCGCTTGTCCGATCTTTGGCGGGGACGGCTGGGAATCCTCCTCGCTCGTGCCCATCGGCGGCAAGGCGCTCGAAGGCTGTTATTTTTCCACGCATTTTTCACCGCAATCCACCTCGCCCGTCGTGCAGAATTTTGTGAAGGCTTACGAGGCCAAATACCATGCCGCGCCCGATGCGATGGCCGCGCTCGGCTACGATTCCGCGATGATTCTGGCCGACGCGATGAAGCGCGCCGGTTCGACGGACGGCGCGAAAGTCCGCGCCGCGCTGGCGGCCACGAAAAATTTCCACGGCGTGACCGGGGACATCACGATTGACGCCGACCGCAACGCCTCCAAGCCGGCGGTCATTTTGGAAATCAAGGACGGCAAGTTCCAATACGTTGAAACCATTGCGCCGTGACGGAGTTCCTCCAACAACTCATCAACGGCCTCGCCTTCGGCTCGATTCTCGCGCTCATCGCGCTCGGATACACGATGGTTTACGGGATTCTCCGGTTCATCAATTTCGCGCATGGTGACGTGTTCATGCTCGGCGCCTTTTCAGGGTTTTATCTCGCGCCGAAAATCGCCGCCCTGCTGCCGCTGCCGTCCATTGCCGGCGGCATCGCGGTGCTGCTCGCCTCGATGGCCATTTGTGCCGCGCTGGGCGTGGTGATTGAACGCTTTGCGTATCGTCCGCTACGCCACCGTCCCAAGCTCACCATGCTCATCACCGCCATTGGCGTCTCCCTGTTTCTGGAATACACCGGACAGTTCGTCTTTGGCGCCGCGCCCAAAAGTTTCCCGCAAATCCTCCCCGTCTATCCGCTTGCCAGGCTCGGTGGCCTGAGCCTCAACAGCAATCAACTGATCGTTTTCGGTGTGACGCTGGGCTTGCTGCTCGCGCTCCGCTTCATCGTGTTGAACACGAAAATCGGCACGGCGATGCGCGCCGTGTCCTTCAACCCCGAGGCCGCCGCGCTCATGGGGGTGAACACGGACATCGTCATCTCCTTCACCTTCGCGCTCGGCTCGGCTCTGGCGGCGGCCGCCGGCATTTTGTGGGCCGTCAATTATCCCGCGATTGATCCGCTCATGGGCATTCTGCCCGGGCTCAAGGCCTTTGTCGCGGCGGTGCTGGGCGGCATCGGCAATCTGCCCGGCGCGGCGCTCGGCGGCATCATCATCGGGGTCACGGAAACGCTCGTGTCCGGCTATATTTCCTCGACGTATCGCGACGCCATCGCGTTTGGCGTCCTGATTTTGATTCTGCTCGTGAAACCTTCCGGCCTGCTCGGTAAAAAGGAGATCGAGAAGGTATGAACACTTCGCAGCCCAGGGCGCGGTGGTCGGATAAATTGGCGCAAGGTTGCCGCTCCATTAGAATCGCCTTTCTGGGCCTCGCAGCCTTGGGCCTGCAATACACCAAAACATCTTTGCTCATCGCCATTGCGCTGAGCTTTCTGGTCTCCCTGGTTGCCGACCGGATCAATCCCTACTGGCTCTACATTTCCTACGACATCGCAATCAGCATCATCATGGCGGTCAGCTTGAACCTCATCAACGGCTACACCGGGCAATTCTCCCTGGGCCATGCGGGGTTCATGGCCGTTGGCGGCTATGCGGCGGCGATGATCACCAATCAATTTGGGCACCTGAATTTTTTTGCGGCCGATGGAATCTTTGCCGTCGCACTGCTGGCCGGCGGACTGGCGGCGGCGGCGACCGGGCTGCTCGTCGGCCTGCCCACGCTGCGGCTGCGCGGCGATTACTTGGCCATCGTGACGCTCGGCTTTGGCGAGATCATCCGCGTGATTTTTCAAAACATGAACTCCGTCGGCGGCGCGCGCGGCCTGAGCGTCGCGCATGGCTGGACTAATTTTTTCTGGTCCTTTGGCCTGGTCGCCGTGACGGTTTATGTGGTCGCGTCACTCGTCAACTCCACTTACGGCTGCGGTTTCATCGCGGTCCACGACGATGAGATTGCCGCCGAGGCGATGGGCATCAACACCACCAAATACAAGGTCACGGCTTTTGTCATCGGCGCTTTTTTCGCGGGCATCGCGGGCGGGCTTTATGCGCACGCCAAGCAGTTTCTCACGCCCGGCGGCTTTGGCTTCATGCAATCCATCACCTTCGTGGTGATGGTCATTCTCGGCGGCATGGGCAACACCATCGGCGTCATCCTGGCAGCCATTCTGCTCACGCTGCTCCCGGAAGGCTTGCGTTATCTGGCCGGCATCGAACACGTGCCCGGCATCGCACAGGCATTTCCGCTCGGCTGGATTGGCGACACGCGGATGATCATCTATTCCCTGCTGCTGATCGTGCTGATGCTGACCCGGCCGCAGGGCTTGTTCAGGCTGCGGAAACGAAAAACCTGAATCGCAAATGGATGCGCTGCTTCAACTCGACAAAGCCACCATCCGCTTCGGCGGCCTGACGGCGGTGTCGGAACTGGATCTGCAGATCGGCCGCAACGAACTGGTCGGCCTGATCGGGCCGAACGGCGCGGGGAAGACAACCGCGTTCAACCTCATCACCGGCGTTTATGCGCCGACCAGCGGGGGCATTTTTTTTGACGGCCGGTCCATTGCCGGCAGCAAGCCGTATCGCATCACGGCGCGCGGCATTGCGCGGACGTTTCAAAACATCCGGCTCTTTCCGTCGCTGACCGTCTTTGACAACGTGCGCGCCGTATTTCACCTGCATTTGCGGGGCGACGTGCGCCAGGCGCTGTGGCGCGGCAAGGGCTATCACGCCGAGGAAAAATCCATTGCCGGGCGCGTCATGACCTTGCTGGACATTTTTCAGCTCGGCAAATTTCGCGACGAGCCGGCGAAGAGCCTCAGCTACGGCGACCAGCGGCGTTTGGAAATCGTCCGCGCCCTGGCCGCGACCCCCAGGCTGCTGCTGCTCGATGAACCCGCCGCCGGCATGAACTCCACCGAGAAGGTTGAACTGACGCGGCTCATCCGTTTCATTCGCGAACAATTCCAGATTTCCATCTTGCTGGTGGAACATGACATGCAACTGGTGATGGGCATTTGTGAACGCATTGCGGTGCTGGATTACGGCGTCAAAATCGCCGAAGGCACGCCGGAGGAAGTGCGCCGGAATCCCAAGGTCATCGAAGCGTATTTGGGGGATTGAAACGATGCTGCAAATCAAAAACCTTGAAGTCACCTATGGCGCGATCGGCGCTCTGCACGGCATCTCCTTGTCCGTGGCGGCGGGCAGCATCGTCACGCTCATCGGCAGCAACGGCGCGGGCAAGACCACCACGCTCAAAACCATTTCCGGCCTGCTGAAACCAAAGGCCGGCGCCATTGGCTACGAAGGCAAGCCCATCGCCGGCCTGCCGCCGCATGAAATCGTAAAACGCGGCCTGTCGCATGTTCCCGAAGGCCGGATGATTTTTGCGAATCTGACGGTGCGGGAAAACCTGGAAATGGGCGCTTATCTCCTGCGCGATCAGAAAATCGTCCGGCACGAGCTGGATTTTGTGTTTGCCACCTTTCCCCGCCTGAAGGAGCGAGAGAAACAGATCGCGGGAACGCTCTCCGGCGGCGAGCAGCAGATGCTGGCGATCGGGCGCGCGCTGATGAGCCGGCCGAAATTCCTGATGTTGGACGAGCCCTCGCTCGGCCTCGCGCCGCTGCTGGTGAAGACGATTTTCGAAAGGATCGTCGAGATCAACCGCGAGCGCGGGCTGACGATTCTGCTGGTGGAGCAAAACGCAAACCGTGCGCTGGAAATTTCCCATTCCGGTTATGTTCTGGAGACCGGGAAAATCACCCTGCATGGCGACTCGGCATCATTGCGTCAGAATCCCCGGGTGCAAAGCGCGTATCTTGGCGGCTGATCACGGCCCGATCAGGACGCGGTAAAAACGCTGTCGGTTGGTGGCGTTCGGATCGCTCAGCCAAAACGCGTTAGTGTCCGGGCTGTTAGTGATGAAGAGCGTTGTCCAGTTGGCCAAGCCCAGGTTGGTGGACACCTGAATCGTATAATTTTGGTTGGATCCGCCCATGAGCCGCATTTGGAACCGATTGGTGCGCCAGGTCGGCAACGCCAGCGACGGCTTGGGGTTGATCAGGAGGCCAAACACTTTGTTCGCGGTGGTAAAATTCGCGTCGGTTGCCTGCACTTGAAAATAAAACTCCCCGTTGGTTGCCGGCGTGCCGGCGATGAGGCCGGCGGAGTTCAGTGACAGTTGCGGCGGCAGCGAGGCAGAGCCAAAGGCGAGCGCCCAAGTGTAGGGCGGTTGTCCTCCGGTTGCGCCGAGTTGCGCGTGATAGGACACCCCCTCGTTGCCCTGGGGCAGCGAAACATTCGTGATCGCCGGCGGCGGATTCACTATGTTCAGCGACAACGGTTGGTCCACTGTCGCCAGAGTGCTGTCCGTCACGCGCACGGTGAAGCCGAAATTGCCGCTGACGGCCGGCGTGCCGGAAAGAACACCGTTGGTCCCCAGCGCCAGGTTTGCCGGCGGATTGGCGGAAAAATTTGGAATGGACCAGCTATACGGCGGCACACCGCCGGAGGCTTGCAGGGTTTGGCTGTATACGATCCCGTTCGTTGCGGCGGGCAGGAACCCGGTGTTGATTTGCAGCACGCCGCCGGCGATGGACAGCGCAAACGTCTCGTTGGTGGAATGTCCATTGCCATCCGTCACCTGCACGGTGAAGGTAAAGTTGCCGCTGTTGAGCGGGGTGCCATTCAAAGCGCCGCCCGAGTATAACGTCAGACCGTTGGGCAGCGTTCCGGAAATCTGTGACCAGTTGAAGTTGTTGTTGCAACTCGCCGCCTGGAACTGGAAGGAATAGTAATTGTTTAATTGACCGGGCGGCAGGTTGGTCGTGGCAGGATTGACGATTTGAATGCCGTCGCACGGCTGGATGACAAAATTGGCCGTGCCATTGTCATTGGCGATGGTGAGGTTCTGGTTGTTGGGTGGGGCATAGGTGCCGGCACCCAAAAGAGCGTCCAAGCTGTCATTGCCGCCATTTTGATTAACCCCGACGCTCCAGTTCCCGTTGGCCACGTTGAAGGCATAATTGCCGTTGGCGTCGGTGTCGGCGTAGG
>JAJXXI010000018.1 GCA_021781185.1 bacterium | reverse complement strand
TTTTCATGCACCGGCCGGACTTCTACGCGGGAGGCGTCCGGCAAAAACGCCCGGGCCACAATGCCGGACTGGCCGCCCAATGAATGCATCCCCAGAAGCATGTGTGGTGATTGATGAATCAGTTCAACCAGACTATGCAGTTCGTCAGTTGTCAGTATCATTGCGGTCAACCTAGCAAATTTCCCGGCATACGACGACTAGGAAATGGAGGGTTTTTGGATTCTGCGCGAATCATGAAGACCCATAAAAAAAGATGAGGCCGGACACGTCTCTTGCATTGCTCGGCTTTAGCTTGATTACAAGCAACTTGCGATGCGGCAGGCCGTTGGTGCCAGTAGAACTGCCAGTAAAGCGCGATAACAGTTTGCAAATTCGCGTAACCGAGCAGCTACCGAATCCCAACAAATGACCTGCTCAATTCCGAAGAAACGTCCGCCTCAATAGCATTATCGACAGAAAGGTAATGTTATGAAACAACTGTTCAGCCTGTATCGCCGCAACGGCATTTACTATGCCCAGAACACCCAGAACGGCAAGCAGGAAAGCCTGCGCACTCGCGACGAAGCGACCGCCAAAACCCTGCTCCATTCCAAGAATGAAGCGTCCCGCCAGCCGAGTCTTAACCGCCAGATCGCCCTGGCCTACCTCAGCGCCACCGATGCCCAAGCGGCCAACCGGAATTGGAAGTTCGTGATGGATGAAATGGCTGCCACCAAGCAGGGTGTCACCCGCCACCGTTACGACATCGCCTGGAAAGACCCGGCCTTTGACCTGATTGGCAAACTGCCGCTCCTTGAAACCAACGCCGAACACATCCTGAAGGTGATCCGCACGGGCACCGTGTCCACCAATCATTATCTGCGCCGGCTGCACAACTTCGCCTTGGAAATGAATTGGCTGCCGAAATCCATCGTGCCCCGCCGGCAATGGCCGAAGCCGATGTATAAGGAAAAGCGCGCTATCACGCAGGCCGAACACGAAACCATCATTGCGAACGAGAAAAATTCCGAGCGCCGCGCGTTCTACCAATTGGCATGGCACATGGGCGCCGCGCAAACCGATCTCGCCACGCTCACCGCCGAGGACGTGGATTGGGAACAGAAAACCATCGGCTTTTTCCGGCGCAAAACCGGCACGGTGGCGCGGCTGCATTTCGGCCCGACCGTGACGGCGATTCTGCAAGACCTGCCGGGGAGCGGCCCGTTGTTTCCCTACATTGCCACCATGTCCGCCGGCGACCGTTCCACACAGTTCAGAAAACGCTGCAACCGGCTGCAAATTACCGGCGTGACCCTGCACAGCTACCGCTATTCTTGGGCCGAACGCGCGAAAACGGCGGGCTATCCCGAACGCTTCGCGCAAGAGGCGCTCGGCCACAAGAGCCAGGCCGTGCATCGCTCCTATGCGAAACGGGCGAAGATGTTGCTCCCGACCTTGGAAGATTACGAGAAGAAGGCCGAACACCCACAGCCGGAGTTGGCACCGGCTGGGGTCAGTTCAGAGAAGCCGCAGTTGAATTAAGTTCCGGCACGCGCGGCGCATCGTGGGATTTTCCCCGGTGCGCCGTTTTCTTTTCATTGCGCTGCTTCCAGTATTGCACGATGCAATCAGAGGCGCGGGCGAGCCATTTCTGGTCGCGGCGCAATTCCTCCAACGCCACCGTGGAGAAATACTTCACGCCGCTGGTCGGCGGCCGGCCGAGCGGTTTCAGCAAACCCTCGGACATCAGCATGGTGATCTCGTGTGTCGCGAAGCCTAGATACCAGGCGGCCTCCTCGACTTTGATCCGCGCCGGCAGGTTTTTCAGATTGAGAAATTGCTCTTGGGCAGAGTTCATGCGTCACCTTTCTTTTCAGGATTTTCCAAACGGTCATCAATGCCGTTCTTGTTGGCGTCCACCAGTCCGCGAAGTTGCCCATGCCGGTGAGCTAAAAACCACAGGCCGACGGCCGCAGCGACACCGGTCAAAATCAGAAGTTCATTCCCGACAACTAGCGTCGGCAACACCATCAAGGCCAGGCCACCGGCCGTGATGGCGGCGCTGGTGGTGATACTGCCGATGATGAGTTTTAACGGCGGATAGAACAACGTCGCCAGTCCAAATAAGAACACGGCCACGCCAACCCACACGATGCCCTTGAGGCTCGCCAACTTCGCGCTTAACTCGCGGGCCGTGTCCTTCTGCGCCGCGCCAAGCTCGGTCTTGGCTCGCGTCTCCTCATGTTCGGTCACGGCCATCGGCGCGCTGATTACCAGGGCCGTGTCATTGGTGACGGGCGCTCCGCTCATGTCGGCAGACACGCGCGTCTCCACCATCTTCGACCCGGCCGGCACGGTGTAAGATTTCGTGCGGACCGTTTCCTGATCCTGACGCGAGGCTTGCGCCGGGTTGTCGCCCTGCACGACGGATTGCTCAATGCCTTGAGTGGATTTACTCACCGTGCTGGCATGACCGCCCTTGAGCGGGGCCATCGCACAGCCCGACAACATTCCGACCGCCGCAAGGACGGCCACATTTACCAACAGGTTTTTCATTTTCATAAATCTTTCCTTTCTTGAAACCGTCGCAGTTCAAACGCACATTCGCGCAGTGCCTCGCTGTTCTGGTCGAGGCACACCGCCAGCTTCAAAGCAGTTTCATTTTGCGACGCGATGATTTCGGCCAGCGCGGCGTGATGTTCGTTGCGCAGCTCCTTGTGATCGGCAATCACGGCCTGCAACTGCCGGACCAGCCAGTAAATCACGATGCCGCAGCCGATGAGCAGCAGGCAGAACGCGGCGAGAAACAACCAGCGGTCATTCATGCCGGCGGCATGGTCAATTGCCTGGATAAATTCAGTCGGATTCATGTTCGTGTTCATGGTTGTTTTACACGCGGACCAACCGCACCGTCCCGCTCTTGGCGCTGATCAGCGCGCCGTATTTCGCCAGCATCGCCTGGACGAGCTTGGGAATGATTGGCCGCGTGTCGGTTTTGTCGTAGCCGGTCTGGACACCGGCATTGTTGTAATACTTCTGCCCTTCACCCGGAGGCGCAGCCGTGCGGTCGGCGATCAAAAGTTCCCGCGCCAGTTCGCACGCGGCATCCACCACCGCCTTCGGCACGGCATCATCCGGCAACTCGTCTTCTTGATCTGGAATGCGGCACTGCCGCCGCGGCCATTGCAATGCCTGGCCGGCCTTCGCCTTCACGCCGCCGAACTGGTATTCGGCATCCATCACTCGCGACGCCATCACCAGCGCCACGGCTTTTTGATCCGCCGTCGCGCCCGTCCATGCCGTCGCATACAGATGCCCGTCGTGGTAGGCGTCACCATCTGCTACGGAGGCGTAGCTGTTGGCGTCCACCAGTCCGGCGCCGGTTTCCTTGATGAGCGTGAGCGCCATGGCCGTCAGAATAACTGTGCCAGCCGGGCCTGCCGTTCGATCTCGGCGAACAGGGCCTGCATCGTTGCGCCCAGCGCCGCATCGGTTTGCGCCTTCGCCAGCACGTCTTCGATCACGAGTCGCCGGGCTTGATCCACCAGAATTTCACCGGTGGCGCTCACATACGGAGCCAGCGACGCAACGACCATCGCCGGCGCGGTGGCGGAAGGCGCGATGATGTTCAATTGCAGCAGCCACAGCTTGTCCGCTGTGCGCGCCGGCTGGGCCGGCAGTTCAATCGGATTGTCGAGGTTCATGGGCATAATTTTTCAGGGTTACGAGGCGATCAGCCCCAGGTTGCGCACCTCCGCCAGCAGCGTGTTGAATTTTGCCACCAAGTCAGGGCCAGTCGCGTCGGCAATCGGTGCCTGCCGTCCCACCGAGGCGTTGACGATCCGGTTGCCATTGTGGTCGCACAGGCTGCCATCGGGATACAAAGCCTGGACGCCGTTGATGAACAATCCATTGCCGCTCAGGTTCACGCCGTAATTTTGAAAAGCGAAACAGGCCGGCCCCGTGGCCGACCCACCCCACACAAATTGCAACGTATTGACCTGGCTGGTCAGGGCGTTCCACGTCGCTTGTTTCGTCGTGCCGTTTTGCACCAGCGGAATTTTTTCGGTGCCCGCCAGCGTTGCCGCCGCCGGGAGCTGTGAAATTTTTGTGCTCATTCGAGATAAAGGGTTGAACCGTCTTCCAATAAAATTGCCGTGCCATCCTCCAGCGCGAGGCGATGACGAGACCGGCGGCGGTCCTGCGCCCAAACCGCCAGATGCGACCGCCGCTGGCCGCGCGTCATCGGCGGGTTACGGCGTTTGGTTGCTGGCAGTTTTTTCGACATCGTCAGGTTTCAGGGGGTTCGGCGGTGTCCCGGCGTTGTCCAGCGTCACGCTGGCCGGCTCATCCGCTCTCCGCCCGCAATGCGGACAGGTTGCAGTCGTCGTCGGCGTTTCCGGCAGGATGGCCGTTTGCAAAGGCCTCCGCTGGCGCTGAATGATGGGTAAAAGTTGATTCATGATTTTGGTTGGCTGGCGCGCAGGATTGCCCCGCGCGCCAGCACATAGGCCGGCGGCAGTTTGCCGCCTAGTTGTTGTGGTCCACGGCCACGATGCGGACGTTTTTGTTTTCAAAAACGCGGGTCCAGTTCGCGCCGTTTTCCAGTTCCGCATTCGTCGGCGAATCACCGGCGACCGCGGCGGAATTGAACTTCACGCCACGCGGATGCAGGATGTAACGGCGACGGTTGATGAGCACTGTGTCGCTGTCCAACGGCACGCGTGCGATCTCGACGCCTTCGGTGCCGAAGCCGCCTTGCAGCGGTTCGGATTCCAGCGCCGAAGCGCCCTTGCCGAACGCGCCGGGGCCGAACAGATAGCTGGTGTAAACCAAGCCACTGGTCGTGCCCGCGCGCACCGGCATCGTGTCGTCCACGATGACGCGCCGGCCTTGGAAGGTCGCAATCTGGGCCTTGCCCTCGCTGTCGGGGATCATGTCAATCAGATCCAGTTTCCGCAGCGCCGCCTCCGTCGCGCTATGCACGGCAATCGCGGTCAAGCGGTCACCACGGTCGCCGAGTTTCACGGTCGCATCCACAAAGGTGGAACCATTCAACTGTGTCGCCGAGGAAACACTGCCCGTCGCTTCCGCCGCAATGGTCAGCTTGTTGCCCGCCATGCTCGCCGAGGCGAAGATGCCCTTCAGCGAACTGATGACCAGCGACTGGTCCGTGCGCGCCCAGTAGTCGCCGACGAGGTCCAGAATCGCCTGCATTGGATCATCGCCAGAGACAACTTTCGCGAGATGGTTCACGCTCCACACCTGCGCATCGTTCTGGATGCGCGCGATGTCCTGGTCGCTGGTGATCTTGTTCACCGCCAGCGAAGCGTTGTCCGCCAGCAATTGCCGCGCAGCCGTCAGG
>JAJXXI010000038.1 GCA_021781185.1 bacterium | reverse complement strand
TGGACATCCGCGCGGATGCTAATTTCACCTTCACCCTGATTGCCGCCCATTTGAAATCCCGCCGGCCCTCCCCCATGGCGGACGAAACCGAGCAGCGCTTGCAGGAAGCCAAAGTTCTGCGCGGCCTGGTGGATGCCGACCTCAAAACCAATCCCAACGCGAAATTGATCGTGCTGGGTGATTTCAACGACGTGAAGGATTCTCCGCCCACCAAGGAATTAATCGGACAGGGCAAATACAAGTTCACCGACACCCGCCCCGCCGAGCGCAACGGCGACAGCGCGCCCGCCGACAAACCGTGGCATGATCCGCCGCGCATCACCTGGACACATTTCTACGGCAAGGAGGACAGCTACAGCCGCATTGATTACATCCTGCTAAGCCCGGCGATGACCCGGGATTGGTTGACGAGTGAAACCGATATCCCCACGATTCCCAACTGGGGCGTGGGCTCCGATCACCGGCCCATTGTCGCCACGTTCACCACGGAATGAAGATCGGAAGCAGCTCGAACCCATGAAAATCCTCCGCGCCTTTTTCCTGACCGCAATGGCCTTCGGCATTTTTGCCGGCTGCGCCACCACCCGGGACAATTGGGACAATCGCGTCGGCAAATTGACCTTTATTCAAGCCGTCGCCGAACTGGGTCCGCCCGCCAAACAAATTCAAAACGCCGATGGCAGCACCGTGGCCGAATGGATTTCCCGTTATCGAACCAGCACGGCGGGCATGGACAGCGACTTCCGCTACCACTCCGCCAGCTTTGGCCCCGAGGCGGATTCCTCTGACTGGCACGAAAGCAAATTGAGCCTCACCTTCAACACCAACCGCCTTCTGACCGGCTGGTCGAAAGACTAGCTCAGTTCATCGCGACGCCGCGACGCAGATACGTCGGCACGTCCAAATCTTCGCCCTGGTGAATCGTCGGCTCGCTCTTGTCAAACCGGCCCTTGGAAACAATCGTCAGCGGCAGTTGCGTCTGGACGGGCTTGGTGTGTTTCCGCTGGCCCCGGTTGCGCGGCATCACCACATCGCGATGACCGGACAAGGCCGGAGCGGTGGCCCGGTTTTCGGGGCGGGCCGCCACAGTCGTTGACGCCGGCGCCTGTTTCGCGGCAATGATGGTGACGCACAGTTTGTCCTTGAGCGCCGCGTCCACGGCCGCGCCCATGATGATCTGCGCGTGAACACACTGGCGTTTCACCTGGTCCATCACCCGGTTGATCTCCGCCATGGTCAGGTCCCGTCCCGCCGTCAGGCTCACCAGCACGGCGTCGGATTCCGCCAGCGCACGGCCCTCATCCAGCAGCGGATGCGCGAGAATTTTTTCCACGACTTCGCGGGCGCGGCCGGCCCCGACCGCCTCGACAAAGGCAAACGCGTTTTCCGCATGACGATCCCGCACCAGCGCGCACAAATCCGCAAAGTGAACCTGGATCAGGCCGGGACGCTCCAGCAACTGCCACACCCCGCGCAATCCTTCGAGCAGCAGCCCGCCGGTCACGCGGAAGGTCTCGACGAGGCTGGTGTTTTCATCAATCAACCGGAAAATTTTCTGGCTCGGCAGGCAGATCACGCCGTCGGCGGCGGATTTCAAATGGTCGAGGCTTTGCTCCGCCTGCTGTTCGCGGCGGTTGCCCTCGCATTCAAACGGCAGCGTGACAAACGCCAGCACCAGCGCGCCGGCTTCGCGCGCCGCCCGGGCCAGCACGGGGCTCACCCCGCTGCCCGCACCGCCGCCAAGGCCCGCGAGAACAAACACGACATTCGCGCCCTCGCAGGCGGATTTGAGCGTGGAAAACTGCTCCTCCGCCAGCGCGCGGCCGCGCTCGGCGTCGCCGCCGGTGCCCAAGCCGCGCAGCAATTTGTTCTCGAGATGAAATTTCACCGTGGCGGAACACGCGCCGAGCGACGCCGCATCCGTGTTGACGGCCACGAAATTTGCGCCGGCAAACTCAGGCGTGTTCACCGCATCCAGCAGGGCCACGCCGGCGTTGCCCACGCCGAAGATTTTCACGACCGGTTTGCCGTTCGGTTGCGGAGGCGGAACTTGGTTTTCCATAATCATCCTTTCAACTGCGTTGTAGGAAGCGGCCGACCATGTTTTTCAGGCCGGAAGCCAGATTGGTTTTGGGCGCGCGCTGGCGGTTTTTCAGCGAGCCATATTTCACGAGGCCGATGCCGGTGGCGAATTCCGGCTGGTCCAGCGCGGTGGTGATGCCGCCAACGGTGCCGGCGTGGCCATGGGTGACATTCATCTGAAAAACGCGCTCGGCGAGCTTCTCAATGCCCGGCACGCGCGAGCCGCCGCCGGTCAGCAAAACCCCGGCGCGCAGATAATCCGTCAGCCCGGCGCGCTCCAGTTCATGCGCGATGACCTCAAACAACTCCTCCAGCCGCAGCGACATGATGCGTTGCAGATGTTCGAGGTTCACCTGCTTGAGCGTCAGCCCCAGTTCATTGGTGAGCGAAATCGCCTGGCCCTTGGATTCTTCCTTCACGAGCGCGGAGCCGTATTCGCGTTTCAATTTTTCCGCGCGGCTCAACGGCACCTTCAGCCCGTGCCCCAGATCGTTGGAAACATGGTCGCCACCGATCGCCAGCACGCCGCTGAACCGGATCACGCCGTCGAGATAAACGATGAATTCCGTCGTGCCGCCGCCGATGTCAATCACCAGCGCGCCCAGCTCCTTCTGCTCGCTGGAAAGCAGCGCGAGCGAGGAGGCGATGCCGTTGAAAACAATTTCGTCCACCTCCAACTGGGTGGCGCGGACGAGGCGGATGGCGTTTTGCAGCCGGTTGGCGTGGCCGTGGATCACGTGCATGTCCACCTCCAGCCGCGCGCCGAGCATGCCGACGGGATTGGTGACGCCGTCCTGGCCGTCCACGCAGAAATGCTGCCGCACGGCATGAACCACCGTGTTCTCGGCGGGGAGATTGATGGCCTTGGCGTTCTTGATGACATCCTGCACGTCGTCGGCGGAAATCTCGCGGTCGGCGGAAACCACCGGGTGTTTGCCCCGGTTGTTGAAGCCGCGGATGTGGCTGCCGGTCACGCCCAGATAAACGCTGCGAATCTCCACGTCGGCCATCTGCTCGGCCTCGTAAACCGCCGTGCGCAGTTCCTGCTCGACCTTTTCGGAATCGCAAATCTCGCCCTTGCGGACGCCGTTGGACGGCGACTGCCCCAGGCCGATGATGTTCACCATGCCCTCGGCATTCAGCTCGCCGACGACCACGCAGATTTTCGACGTGCCGATCTCGAGACCGACCACGATATTGGAATCCTCAAACATGTCTCCTCCGGTTCTTTTGTGGTTTTACCGCCTTGGGCGTGACTGTCGCCGGCACGGCACTGGCCATCATCCAGCGCACCGGCACGTTGTTCGCCACCGCCAGATTTGCCGACGCAATGGCCCGTTGCTGGCGGAGGCCAAAATCATAAATCTCCCGCCAGCGCCGCAACTGCTGGCCCGGGTGGTCGAGGCCAAAGGTGACTGTGCTGCCCTGCCCCGTCGTCACCACAATCACGCCCGGAGCCGACACGTCAAGACTCTGCACATCCACGAGCCCGGCCATCGGCGAGCAGTCAAACGATTCCAGCCACTGAAGCGCGGCCTGCACCTGCGGCAGCTCCACCACCCGGCCCGGCTGGAGCTGGAACGCGTTCACGCCGGTGATCACCGGCAGGGCGGGGTTCACCTGCGCCAGGGGAACGGTGCATAGGCGCGGATCCAGCGGCTGCATCACCATGCCATTCGCATCCAGTTGAAACACCGACACGGCGATCGTGCCGTTCTCCATTTGCGGCACGTTGACCTGTGCAATCGGAACGCGCTCGGTCACCCGGATTCGCAAGGTGCGCGGCAGCACGCGCTCGACGGAAACCGAGTCAATCACGGAGACGAGTTCCAGGTTGCGCCTCACCGCCGCAAGGTCCAGGCCGATCAAATTCTCCCCCAGCCGCACCCCGGACCAGCGGCGCAACTGTTCCGGCGCGATCTTGCCGTCCGTCTGCACCTCGATCTGCTGGATCGCAAAGTCCGCGTTCTGATAGACAAACGTGTTCAGCGCCGATTCGCCGATGCGCCAGAATACATAAAGCCCCAGGACGGTGCCGCCGACCACCAGGCACGACATCAGCAGCAACCGCAGGCGCGTGGCCCGCACCTGGTCGGAACGCAGCTTCACGTCCAGCACATGACTGCGGCGCAGGCGGCGGTTCTTGTTTTGTTCGCGTTTAAACCACATCGGTTCAATTAAAAATTCAAAGTTGAAACCATAAAAAATGGCGGCGGCAACCGGCTCAGGCGGCAACCGGCCGGGTTTTTGAATTTTCCATTTTCAAGGTCTCATTTCTCCGCAACGCCAGCTCCACCATCCGCTGGCAGAGCGTGGCAAAATCCATTCCAACCGCCGCCGCCGCCTTGGGCAGCAGGCTCGTCTCGGTCATACCCGGCAGCGTGTTCACTTCCAGCACCACCGGCAAACCATCCGGCTGCACCATCACGTCCACCCGCGCATAATCGCGCCCCCCCACCGCCTGGAATGCACCCAGCGCTGCGGCCTGGATGCGACCGGCCGTCGCGGCGTCGAAATCCGCCGGGCAAAAATATTCGGTCGAGCCGGCGGTGTATTTGTTCTGATAATCGTAGCTGCCCCGCTTCGGGCGCACCTCGACCACCGGCAGAGCCTGACCGTCGAGGATGCCCACGGTGGTTTCCCGGCCGATGATTTTCTCCTCAACCAGCAGCTCCGAATCAAACCGAAACGCCTCTGCGAGCGCCCCCGCCCAGTCCTCCACGCGGTTCACAAATTGCAGCCCGACGCTGGAGCCCTGCCGGGCCGGCTTCACCACCAGCGGCGGTAAAAAATCTTTCGGAAACGGGGCTTCCTGCGTGTCCACCGTGAAAAACCGGGCCGTCGGCACGCCGGATTGAACACAGCGCTGCTTCGTCAACACCTTATCGAAAGCCACCCGGCTGGCCTCGGCCCCGCATCCCGTGTAAGGCACGCCCAGGGCGTCCAGTTGCCGCTGCACCGTGCCGTCTTCTCCATAAGTTCCGTGCAGCGCGAGAAAAACCGCATCCGTTTCCGGCGGCAGGCTCCAACCCGGCGAGCGCGGGTCCAACTCATGCACGGCGTGGCCGAGCGACCGCAGCGCCTTCGCCGCCGCCGCGCCGGAACGCAGCGACACTTCGCGCTCGGCGCTGGGTCCACCCAGCATCACGGTAATGTTCAATTTCCGGCGCACTTACTTTTTCTCTTTCGCAAATTTCTGCAATGACACGGCCGTCCGCGGAAACACGCGCAACAGTTGTTTGTCCGCAGTCACCAGCGGCACATCCA
>JAJXXI010000279.1 GCA_021781185.1 bacterium | reverse complement strand
CACCTGGCAAGGATCACACAGACTGGCGAGGCATGGCCGCCGCCTTGAAGAAGATCAAATACAACGGCGACGTGGTGGTGGAATCAGTCACGCTCGACGTGCCACGGATCGCGCGTTGCGCGGCCATCTGGCGGCGCATGGAACCGACCCGCGACGAGATTGCCTGCGATGGACTGAAGTTCCTGCGAAAGACGCTTGGGTAAGAATTACTGCGAACCATCCTTGAGTATCAAGAACATACATCACATTCATCCTGTGTTGTTCATTTGCGATCGCTCTAAGCCGCACTTTCAAGTTGGCTGAATCTGGTCGAACGCTGGTTTGGCGAATCAACCGGAAACGGATTCGGCGTGGGGTCTTCGTCAGTATGGCTGATCTCCAGCAGGCGATTGCGGAGTTTCTGGCCGCGTGGAATACCGATCCGAGACCTTTTGTCTGGACCGCGACCGTGAATTCCATTGTGGGAAAACTGAATCGCCGTCGGCAGACACTAGAGCAGATCAAACCCGGCTGCACCCGCCTGCGAATGCGCAAAACAAAGGGAAAATAACTCCAGTCGTTTGTGAAACACTACACAAGCGAAAAGGGAAGATGGTTTGGATTTGTTGGGTTTAAGTGATAAACATGTTTTATTGTGTTTGCGTTATATGAACGATTATCCGATCAAAACGCCACGACAACTCGGGGCCATCCTCCAAGGCTATCGTCAGGACCAAAAGCTGACCCAGAAGGATGTCGGCACCAAGGTGGGTTTGGCTCAGAACGTGGTGTCGTTATTGGAAGCCGCCCCTGAGCGGGCAAGCTTTGGACAAATTTTCAAACTACTGTCGGCCTTGGATCTTGAACTCGTCGTGCGGCCGCGTGGAACCGCCGTTCGCGGAACAGAGTGGTGACGTATGGGACGATCAAGCAAATCACGGGCGCTTTCCGTGTGGATGAACGGGGAACGAGTTGGCGACTGGCGCCGGCCAGGTGGGGCGGGACAGGAATTCATCTACGCTGAATCCTGGCTCAGTTTGCCGGCCGCGAGGCCCATTTCACTATCGCTGCCCTTGCGCCCGTCCAACAAGTCCTATCGCGCTGCGGGGTGGAAGCTTTTTTTTGAAAATCTGCTGCCAGACAACCGTCAAATCTGCGAGCGGATTCAGCGACGCTTTCATACCAACTCGGCGGGTGCGTTTGATTTGCTGGCGGAGCTTGGACGGGATTGTGTGGGCGCTTTGCAATTGCTGCCCGAGGATCACGCGCCGGGGCACGTGCGGCGCATTACTGCCGAGCCTTTGGCTTGAAACGGCCAAGTGATGCGGATTTAGTGAAATGTCTTCCGTCCTGGAAGACGTAATTGTCAGAACGCCGAAAGTCATCGAACACGCATGCGGTATCATCCCGGCGGGATTTCTGAGTCAGATTGGGGACGCCATTCTTAACGGAATCACGGCGTGTGTTGAACAACTGAAAGCGGGGTTGGCGACCTGACAGGGCTTTCCGGGCCATCTGAAAATCACTTCATTTCGCTTGGGGCTGTGACCGGCTGTTTTTTATTCCAAGGACCGGAGAATCTTTTCGGCGTGAGTTGCAGAAACTGCTCGGCCTCCTTGCGGGTGGTGAGGGCGATATCCGTTTTTTCGCGCGCCTCAGTTCGATGGCGGGAAGGAGGAGGATTAAGTTGTCAAACTCACTTTTCCGGGAAGATCTGCGGGGTAAACGAGAGATTGTAGCTGCCGACCGCCACGTCCAAAGGTTTGCCTGGCGCAGTCACCACCTGGGTGGCGGCAAAGGCATGGGTGTCTCCGTATTTATCCCTTGATTCGACCGAGAGGGAAATCTGCACGTCATTTTTATCCAGCATCTTGGGAGTCAAAGTGAAAGTTTCCCCGGTGGCAAACTGCACATAGGTGTCGCTGTGGTTGGTAAGCGAAATGGAACCGATTTTCCGGTCAAACGGGTTTGCGTTGAGCGAGTTGGTGGTGCTGTTGGCGGTCATGGCGGGTGCGGCCGTTTTGTGCTGCGTGGATTCCCGGTGGCAACTGGCCGGCAGCAGTCCGGCGAGAAAGACCATAATGGCAGAAGTCGTTTGCGATATTCCCATGCCGAAACTTGAGCAGGAAGCTTGCCGATGAGCCAAACCTACCAAAACCACGGTTTTATTTCCGGGCGTGTCCAGAACAAGGCGGACTGCGCCTAAAAATGAGCCGTCAGTCCGCCCGGTCAAAAATCATGAGGGTGGAGCCGTCTTTGATGGTCAGCCGGTAATCCTCGGCGGTGGCGGTCATGAATTTTTCTCCGCCATTGAGCATGACATGCAGGTCGTAGTTGGTGCCGTTTGGTGTCCATTCACCCTTCCAGTCTTCGTATTCCGTGGTGGTGGTGGGCGGCGGACCGGGGTTCACCTTGGGATGCGGGAGATGTTTGACATAGACTTGGTTGTCCCCCGCCACCAAGATGTGGGTTCCTGCGTAAGCTTGGTAAATCCAGGCGCGGATGGCGCGCACCTCGTTGCCGGACATCTTCGGCTGGCTTTGCCGCATCCAGGCAAAAGTCACGGCCGGATCAAAATTCCAGAGGCCGATGATTTTCTGCCCGTCATATTTCGGCGATTTGCCGGTGGTCAGATAATTGGTCAGGTCGGACAGGTTGGTCTGCAATATACCGGTGACCAGTTTGGTTAATTCCTTGTTCTTCAGGAAGGAATTCACATTCGGATCGTTCATGATTTCACCGAGCGTGGTGCCGGCGGCGGCGGCGTTCGTCAAGGTGCTGTCTTGGATCAACGGCTGCATGTCATCCCGCTCCCACAGCGACATCAGCCCGGGATAATCCGCCAGCCGCCCGCCAATCTGGGGATTTTGCATGAGCAGCCCGGACAAGTCCGCCAATTGGTAAAACATCGGCTGCAGAGTGCCGACGGCACACGCCGTGCGGGTCAGACCGCAGGATTCCATGTCGTTGCCCAGATTATTCACCAGCCGGACCAGCAGGGGCTCCTTCGGTGCCGTGGCCACCTGGGTGGTCCAATAGGACAGGTTGAACACCAGAAAACTGATCAGGATGAAATAAACCGCCCCGTTCAGCACGCCGATGCAGATGCCGACGCGCGTGTTCAGCCGTTCCCACAACGCCTGCCGCAGGTCGCCCGCCTTGTATTTGTAGTAATGTTCCACCCGCTTGTGAACCGGTTGCGCCGCAATGGCGAACACGATGCTGACCAGAATGAAGCCAATGACCGGTGCCAGCGCCCAGGCGGTGATGGGATTCGACGCGCCCAAGTGCGGCAGGAGCGGATGAACCAGCCTGCCCAACAAGCCGGCCAGCAGGATCGCAAAGAGGATGCCGATAAATGAAATGCCCGCACGAATTGCGCCCTGCCGCCAGCCGGCCAGCGTCGTGGCTCCGATTACCAAAATCGCCAAAATCCAAATGCTCATGCCGTTATTAAAAATCATCCCGTTCAAAATGCACGACGAAAATTTCCGGTCGCCGGTTGAAAACTGGCCAGGAACGGCTATCTTGCGCCCGCGTGAAAATTTCCGTCATCGTCCCCGCCTTCAACGAGGAAAAGCTTCTCGGCGCCTCGCTCACGGAAATCAAGGCCGCCGCCGCCGCTTTTCTCGCGCGGGGCTGGGAATTTGAACTGGTCGTGTGCGACAACAATTCCACCGACCGCACCGCCGACATCGCCCGCGCCGCCGGGGCCAGAGTGGTTTTTGAGCCGGTGAACCAGATTGCGCGTGCGCGCAACGCCGGCGCGGCCATCGCCACCGGCCACTGGCTGGTGTTTGTGGACGCGGATTCGCATCCGAGTGAAGCCTTGTTTGCCGATGTCGCCCGCGAAATTTCCTCGGGCAAAACCCTGGCCGGCGGCGTGACCATCCGGCTGGACAAAAAATTATTCGTCGCCGGCCTGGTCACGCGCGCTTGGAATTGGACGAGCCGACTGAACCGGCTCATGGCCGGTTCATTTATCTTTGTCGAGGCGGCCGTCTTTCGCCAGTTGGGCGGATTTCACAATGAACTCTACGCCGCCGAGGAGCTGGAGCTGAGCCGGCGCCTGAAAAAAATTGCCCGCGAAACCCGCCGGAAAATCGTCATCCTTCACCGTCACCCGATCAAGACTTCCGCTCGCAAGATGAGCCTTTACACCCCGCGCGAGATGGGCGGATTTTTCCTGCGCTCCCTCTTCAACCACCGCAAAGCCATCCGCGATCCGCGTGCCGCGTATATGTGGTATGACGGCCGCCGGTGAGTTCAGCCCGTTTTGGTGAGACGCGGGTTCCGTTGTTTTGGCAAACCAATCCAGCGGCGGCGGGTAAAACCCATTACCTGCGTGACTGGTGGACGGATTCCTGAGTCTTTTCTTGGGTGGAAATTCACGGCGGTTGGCGGTCGAAATCCAGCATCCAAGCCCGGACCGGCTCGTCTTCAAAAAATTCCCGAAGATTTCTGTTAATCGTTTTCCGCCGGCGGCAACTCACTTGTGGGCAGAGAAAGGTTTCTGGAAATTGCGGTTCAAACGAACCCGCCAGCCGCCACTGCCAAAACCGATTGAACAAATAAAATGAAAACGACCACCAAACTCCTCCTCGCCGCCGCCATTGCCGGCGCCGTCATTGCCCGCCCTTCGTTCGCCGCGAACGCATGGACCACACCCACGATCATCCGGTGATTGACCCGGTCTGGAAGCTTTACGCCCGCGCCATCGAACTCTGCGGGCCGACCGCCACGCTGCTGGAATGGGACGACAAAATCCCGCCCTTCGAGGAAGTCCACGCCGAGGCGTTGAAGGCGAAACGCTTCTGGAACCACACCGTTGAAACCCGTCACTCGGAGGTGGCTCATGTCGTCTGAAAACAAAAATCTCCTCGGGCTTCAGCGACATTTCATGGCTGCGCTCCGCGAACCGGTCGTTGGCAGCATCATGCCGCCGAGGACCTCGTGCAGGAGACCCTCGTGACCGCCGTGAAGAAATTCCAAGCGTTCCAGGGCCGCGCCGCGCTGGGCACCTGGCTCACCGGCATTCTGCGGAACAAAATCCTCGATCATCTGCGTCATCTGAAACGTCATCCCGAAGCACCCGCGACGGCCGATGAAAATTCCCCCGAAACCGATCCGACCCCGCGCAACTGGCCGAACGCGCCGAGATTCGCGCTGCCGTGCAGCAGTGCCTGGATCGCCTCCCGCTGACATTGCGGAAAATTTTTGTGCTGCGTGAGGTCGAGGGTTGTGAGGCTGACGATATTTGCGCCGCCGCCGCTGTGACGCGGGGCAGCATGGCCGTGCTGCTGCACCGCTCCCGGCAGTTGCTCCGCGCCTGTCTGCAACGAACCTGGTTGAACGTATGAACCCTGCCTCGCACCGGC
>JAJXXI010000060.1 GCA_021781185.1 bacterium | reverse complement strand
GTTATCCCGTGGCCACGCCGCCGCTGCGGGAACGGCTGGCGGATGTGCCGCTGCTCGTCACGCACTTCTTGCAGATGTTCGCGGCGGAAATGGGCATCAAGCCGGCCCCGCCCATCAGCCGCGAAGCCCTGGCGGTGCTGCAACGCTATGCATTTCCCGGCAATGTGCGCGAATTGAAAAACATCATCGAACGCGCGCTGATTGACAGCGGCACGAAAACGATTGAAACGCAGCACCTGCACCTGCTGCCCGAAGCCGCGACCGCCGTCGCGCCGGGGCGGCAAAGTGCCAAGGTGGATTTTGTCGCGAGCCTGCCGGTGAACCTAGCCGAGGCGGAGGACATCCTCATCCAGCGTGCGTTGCAGGAGGCGGACGGAAACATTGCCAATGCCGCGCGGATGCTCGGCGTGCATCGCACCCGCATTTACCGGAAGCTGGCGCAAGAGGAATCGGTGGAGAAAGAGTAGATGCCAGCCTACTTTCCTGTCGTCACGGTTCCGTCACCATGCAACGTATTGCCATCCACCGGACACACCACCAGAACTTCGTGTGGATCACCTTCATGGATATTGTTGCCCGTGCGCAGCCGGTAAGTGACATTTTCCGCTCGCAGGCTCGCCCAGTTGGTTGCCGCCTTCCTTGACTTGTCCTGTGGGCACACCAAAAGCCATGGAACCTTCAAACTCTCATCACCCCCCATCACTTTGAAGTGCAGAAAGGCATTACTGTCAAAGCCGTTCTTGCCAACCGCACAAAACTCCATCGTGCCACCGGAGTTTGTGCTCAAATTGAAAGGGTATTGACCCTGATGGTCTCCCGACCAGATACGAAACTCGATGCCGATTTGTTTCAAGTTGTTGACGCAGGTGATCTGCTGGGCCACGCGCTTATCGCCTCGCTCTTGATCGCATCCGAGCAACAGAACCGTCGCGCTGGCTATTATTAGAACAGAAACCTTCATATGTTTAAAAGCTGGGGCCGTGTTCGTAGTTAACCCATCGCGAACGATTTTAACAACCTGATTTTAAACTACGTCTTTTAAGAAAAACTGCCAAGCCATTTGCCTTTTTTATTGCCAATGCCGCGCGGATGCTCGGCGTGCATCGCACCCGCATTTACCGGAAGCTGGCGCAGGAGGAACCGGCGAACGGGGAGTGAAAGTGTTCCACTTGTTCCCATCGCGACAGGCGGAACAGGAGCCCGGGCGGCGACCGGCACGCGCTGCGTCAAAACCGGCCGGAAACATTGGCGATTCTTCACCGGGCGGCTTCTGGCACGCCCCTCGCTAGTGGGTGGTGAGTTCCAGAGAAACTGGAACACAAGGAACCAAAATACTTATGAAGAAACAACCTGCCCACATGCCGAATCCGTCCGTCAAATCTCAGCTTGCCAAAGCCAGCTCCGCCGCCAGCATCGTGCTGGGCGCACTGGCCGTCGCCGCCCTGCCACTGGGCACCAACACCGCCCGGGCCGAGGACGCACCTTCCCGGGTTCACGCACTCGTCAATTTCGAGTTTGCCAACGAATATGTCACGCCCCGCGGCATGATTGTGCGCGACCAGGGGGTGACGATCCAGCCGCTGCTGCTGGGCTTCGTCAATGTTTATCACGGCGACTCGTTCATCAACAGCGTGACGCTCATCCCCGGCGTGTGGAATGACCTGGGCACCAAATCCCTGCCGATTCACAACACTTCCGCGAAACCAACCACGCCGTGGTCGGAGATTGATCCCATCGCGGGCATTGAAATTGGCCTGGCAAAACATTTCACCCTGGATGTGACCTACACCGCCTTCGTGGAGCAGATCCTCGACATCGGCACCTCGCAGCATCTCGACACGAAGCTAAGTTATGACGACAGCGCCAGCCTGGGCTGGGATGGCTTTGGCTTTCATCCGTATGTGGAATTCTGGCAGGAGCTGGACAACAAAGCCACCGCCGCCGATGTCCCTTACCTGGTTGACCCGCTGAACAAACATCTGGGAACCGGGCCGGGATCCAGCTTCTACTTCCAAGTTGGGGTTGATCCCACCTACACCTTCAAAAATGTTCTGGGCGGATTGAAACTGGAGGCACCGGTTGACGTCCTGCTGCCGGACAAGAATTTCTACGGGGAATATTACAGTTCGGCCTCCACGGTGGGCCTGTTTGCTGCGGGCTTGAAGGGCACCGTGCCCATGAATTTCATGCCGCAGGGTTACGGTCACTGGAGCTTTCATGCCGGCTTCAAATACATGTATTTCGTGGATGACAATCTTTACCAGATGCAGACCTTCAACGACCCCGGCAAGCCCACGCGCGACACCTGGCAGGTGTTTGCCGGCGTGTCGGTTTTCTTTTGATGAAACCAAAGGCCGTTGCGCTGCCAGCCTGCGGCCACAACTTCAACTCCTTTAAAAATGTTTAACATGAAATTCAGTTCACTCCTTGCCACCGCAGTGGTGGCGGCCGGTTCACTCCTGTCCCTGACCGTTTCGGCGGCTGACGGCAAGGTCAAGATGGGATTCATCTACGTCGGGCCGAAGGACGATTACGGCTACAACCAGTCTCATGCCGAAGGCTGCGCCGCCGTGCAAAAGCTCGGCTGGGTCAGCGCAGTCGAAGAGGCCAGCGTGCCGGAAACCACGGTGGTGGCGGAAACGATGCGGGACATGATCGAACAGGACGACTGCACCGTGCTGTTCCCCACCTCGTTCGGCTACTTCAATCCCTATATCCTCAAAATGGCCAAGGAATACCCCAAGGTGCAGTTCTTTCACTGCGGCGGCATGTGGCACGAAGGGTTGCCGGACAACGTGGGCAGCTATTTCGGCTACATTGACGAGGCGGAATACATCTGCGGCATCGTCGCGGCGGAAACTTCCAAGACGAAGAAAATCGGGTTCATCGCCGCCAAGCCGATTCCCCAGGTGCTCCGCAACATCAACAGCTACACGCTCGGCGCGCGCAGTGTGGTGCCCGACGCCACCGTGCAGGTGGTGTTCACCGGTGACTGGTCGCTGCCGGTCAAGGAGGCGGAAGCCGCGAACAGCCTGGTGGATCAGGGCTGCGACGTGCTGACCTGTCATGTGGACAGTCCCAAGGTCATCATGATCACCGCCGCCAAGCGTGGCGTCATGTGCACCGGCTATCACGCCGATCAGTCCGCCCTCAATCCGAAGGGCTACCTGACCGGCGCGGAATGGAACTGGAGCAAGATTTATTCGGATTACGCCCAGTGGATTCATGACGGCAAGTCACTGATGGCCGGCACCATTCCGCATCTCATCCGTGGCGGCCTGAAGGAAGGTTTCTGCAAGGTGTCGCCATACGGCCCGATGGTCAGCGACAAGACCAAGGCCGATGCCGACGCCGCCAAGGCCAAATTCATGGACGGCACGATGGTGATTTACAAGGGACCCATCACGGACAACACCGGCAAGATCGTGATCCCGGCGGGCACCGAGGAAAAACAACAGGACATTAACCTGGAAACAATGAATTACCTCGTCGCGGGCGTCATCGGCAAAACCGGCAACTGAGACAACATGTCGGAAACCACTGACATATCGGCCCCGCTCGCCCAGCAGATGGCCGTCCACCCGGCGGCGGAGATCAAGGCTGCTCGTCCGGCCCCTCCGCCGCCGGCGTCCGAACCGGACGCCGGCGAGCGCGAATCACGCAACTGGCGCGGGCTGCTGGAAAGCGTGGCCATCCGGGGCGGCGCGGTGCTGGTGTCCTTGGTTCTGTTTGGGATTTTTTGCGCGCTGGCCGGGGCCGATCCCTTCAAAGTTTATCATTCGGTTTACCGGGCGGCCTTCGGCAGTTGGTATTCGTTTCAAAACACGCTTGTCCGCGCCGCGCCCATCATGCTGTGCGCCTTAGGCACGGCGCTGCCGATGCAGCTCGGGCTGGTGGTCATCGGCAATGAAGGCGCGTTTGTGATGGGCGGCCTCGGCGCGGTGATTGTCGGCACCACCTGGGTTTCCGCCCCGCATTACGTGGCCCTGATCGCGATGGCCGTGGCGGGCATGGTTTTCGGCGGCTTGTGGATTTTGTCCATCGGCTCCATGAAACTGCATCGCGGCGTCAACGAGGTCATCTCCAGCCTGCTGATGAATTACATCGCCATCGCCATCCTGAACCATCTGGTCAACGGTCCGATGCATGATCCGTCCAGCCTGAACAAGCCGTCCAGCTACCCGATTCCCGACGCCAACATGCTCGGCAGCATTCCCGGCACGCGCGTGCAGTTCGGGCTGGTATATGGCTTGATCGCCTGCGTGCTGGCGTGGTTCCTGATCGCGCACACCACGCTGGGCTTTAAAATTCGCACGGTCGGCGGCAACATCCGCGCCGCCCGCATTGCCGGATTATCCGTCGGAAAAATCACCCTGCTCACCTGTTTTCTGGGCGGCGCGGCGGCGGGACTGGCGGGCATGACGGAAGTGGCGGCGGTGCAGGGTCAGGCCAGCGCGTCGCTCGCGGCGGGCTATGGTTATGCGGGTATCCTCGTTGCCTTTGTGGCCCGGCAAAACGGGCTGGGCGTGCTGTTCGTCTCCATTCTGCTCGGCGGAATGCTGGCGAGCGGCGGCATGTTGCAGCGGGAAAATCATCTGTCCGACGCCACCGTGATCGTCTTTCAGGGAATTGTCTTCCTCACGATTCTGTTCAGCGAATCCCTCTACGGACGGTTCAAAATCTTTCAGGAGAAAAGCGCATGACCACCGCAGATTCGATTGGCTGGCTGGGCGTGCCGCTGGCGATTGTCGCCGGCGCCATCCGCGGCAGTTCACCGTTTCTGTTCGTCAGCCTCGGCGAATGTCTCACGGAAAAAAGCGGCAAAATAAATCTCGGCCTGGAAGGCACGCTGTTGATGGGCGCGATGACCGCCTACGCCATTTCGTATAAGAGCGGCTCGCCGTGGCTGGGCGTGCTGGTGGCCGGTTTCGCCGGCATGGGCCTCGGCGTGATCCACGCCTGGCTCTCGCAGCGGCCCCGCGTCAACGACATCGCCGTCGGGATCGCCATGTTCATCTTCGGCAGCGGCCTCGCATTTTTTCTCGGCGACCCGTTTATTCAACCAATGGCCCCGGCCCTGCACAGTTTTGAATTCGGCGGCTGGAGCAAGGTTCCGCAGATTCAAACCGCGCTCAAGATCAGTCCTCTCCTGATCGCGGGCATCGTGCTGGCGTTCTCAGTGAACTGGTTTTTCAAGAACACGCGCTGGGGCCTGTATGTGCGCGCCGTGGGCGACAATCCCGCTGCCGCGCGGGCACAGGGCATTTCGGTGGTGCGTGTCCGCACGCTGTCCATCGTCACCGGTAGTTTTCTGGCGGGCATCGGCGGCGCGTATTTGTCGCTGGTTTATCCGGGATC
>JAJXXI010000191.1 GCA_021781185.1 bacterium | reverse complement strand
GCAACCGTTTGCGCCACGCGTTCAACGTCGAAGCGGTGGATTCGCTCAGCCTGTCCACGGGCGAACCTTATCTCCCCGCGCTGACGGGCTTTTTTAAACACCGTGAAAGGAGACACTGATGGAAGCAATTTTGAAATCCATGACATCTGGCCGGACAACGGCATTTCCCAAAGCGGAACGGCCGGCTGACATCCGCCGTATAGCGCAAAATTACATCCTGTTGTATCGCCGAATTGTATTCGGCAAGCAATCCGCGAGCCCAAGGTCGGCGAGAATGGGAGCCGCGACTGATCAAGCAGCCAGCACCCTGCCGATTAAAAACCGGCGATACAGCAGAACAAAATTCTGCGCGATCACTTTGACCGCTGTCACTCTGCTGCTGGCAGGGGCGTCAAACAGCCTGGCCGCCATCAAAGTCGCGCCGTCCAGCGGAACATCCGCCACCCTCTCCGCCCCCGTTGCTTCATCTGCCCCCGCCATGGTTGCTGCTCCCAACGGTGCCGCATCCCTCGCCAACGAAGACATCCGCGACATCCGGCCGCCGTATCATATTCCGCCGGGCTGGCTGTGGCTCGCGTGGGTTGCTGGTGGTCTGATACTGGTTGTGCTGGGTTACGGCGCATGGCGCTGGCGTCAGCGCCTCGGTTTGCGCGTGAAACTCCCGTATGAGATCGCGCTGGAGCAGCTTGAGGCAGCCCGCCGGTTGATGCAGCCGGAACAGGCCCGGGCGTTCTCGATCGCCGTTTCTGAAATCGTGCGCTCCTACATCGAGGTGGGATTTGAGGTGCGGGCGGCGCATCGCACCACGGAGGAGTTTCTGCGCGACCTGGTCACGCAACCGGACTCGCCACTGGTCGCGCACCAGCCCGTGCTGGCGGATTTTCTGAAGCACTGCGACCTCGCAAAATTTGCGCGCTGGGTTCTCTCCGTGCCGCAGATGGAAGCCATGCTGCAAAGCGCCGCCACCTTCATCGTGGCCACGGGCAAACCTGTCGCCGACCATTCCCCGGCGCAATTTGCCGGCACCACGCCGCCATCCCGCCCACCGGAAGCACTGGCCGTTACCCCAGCCAAGCTTGGAACAGTGTCGTCCGCGGTCTCAACAATTAACCGCCAGTCATTATGATCCGTTTTCTTCAACCTGAATGGTTCTGGCTGCTCGTCTTGCTCCCAGTGCTTGCGGTGCTGCTGGGGCGGCGCGGCCGCGTGGCCGCCGTGCAGTATTCCAGCACGCAAACGCTCCGTCAGGTTGCCCGCGAAACGCGCCGCCGCCCGGGCCGCTGGCTCACCCTGTTGAGCATGGCCGCGCTGGCCTTGCTGGTCACGGGCATGGCGCGACCGCAGTGGGGTCACAGTTCCGCCAACATCCAGGCGAGCGGCGTGGACATCGTGGTCGTGCTGGATTTGTCCGGCAGCATGAACACGCCGGATTACATGGTCAATGGCCGGCGCGTCAGCCGGTTCAACATGGCGAAATCGGTTTTGACCAAATTTGTCGGGGAGCGGCCCAACGACCGCATCGGCCTGGTGGTTTTTGCGAAGGAAGCCTTCACCGCATCGCCGATGACCTTGGATCACGACTTTCTGCTGCAAAACATTGACCGGCTGCGGATCGGCACCATCAATTCCGACGCGACGGCGATTGGCGACGGCATCACCACCGCGCTGAGCCGGCTGCGTAGTTTGAAGGCGAAAAGCAAAGTCATCGTGCTGATGACGGACGGCGGGAACAATTCCGGCAAGATCGGGCCGCTCATGGCAACGGAGGCCGCCAAGGCGCTGGGGGTGAAAATTTACACCATCGGCCTCGGCAGCCCGCAAATTGTCCGGCAAATGGGACTGCCGGCCGGCTACCTGCCCGATGATGACACGCTGAAAAAAATCGCCCGGATGACCGGCGGCGTGTTTTACAGCGCGGACAGCTCGGAAAAACTGGAGGCCATTTACAACAACATAGACAAGCTGGAGAAAACAACCCACACGCTCAAAAAGTTTGAGAGCCAGCGTGAGTTGTTTGGCTGGGCGGTGCTGCCCGCACTGGGTCTGCTGGGGATGGGGCTCGCCCTGCAACAAACCCGCTATCGCCGGCTGCCATGGTGAAGTAAACCGAAATGAATTTTAGCATCACATCTGGCTTATGACATTTGCCCAACCTTACTGGCTGCTCGCCGGACTGGTCGCGTGCCTCTTCCTGGTCTGGCGTTACCGCGTGTTCAACCGGCGGCAACGCGCCGCCCTGGCCCAGTTTGTTTCACCGCGCCTGTTTGAGAAGCTTACTGCGACGGTCTCCGCGCGGCGGCGGCGGTTGAAGCAGGGGATGTTCATCGCCGGCGTCGCCTGTCTTTTCGTTGCGCTGGCCCGTCCGCAAATCGGTTTCCGCTGGGAAGAGATTCATCGCAAAGGCATCGAACTGCTCGTCGCAGTGGACACCTCCAAGAGCATGTTGACGCAGGACGTGAAGCCGGACCGTCTCGATCGTGCCAAGCTCGCCGTCAACGACCTCGTCAATAACCTCAATGGCGACGGCATCGGCCTGATGGCGTTTGCCGGCGAGGCTTTCCTGCAATGCCCTATCACGCTGGACTACGACGCATTTCGTGAATCACTCGACTCAATTGACACGAGCACCATTCCGCGCGGAGGCACGGACATCGGCGGCGCAATCCGCGAAGCGCAGTCAGTGCTGGACGCCCGGCCCGGCAAGGAAAAAATCCTCGTGCTCATCACGGACGGCGAGGATCTGGGCGGCGACGCGGTGGCGGCGGCCCGGGCCGCCGCGAAGGACGGGCTGAAGATTTTTACGGTCGGGGTCGGCACGGCGGCGGGCGATCTGATTCCCGTGCCCGGCCCGGACGGCGGGACGGATTTTGTGAAGGATGCCGACGGCCAGTTTGTGAAGTCCCGGCTCGACGAAACGACGTTGAAGCAAATCGCCGCCGTCACGGGCGGAATGTATGAACCGCTCGGCCAGGAGGGACAAGGACTGACGGCGATTTATGATCGGGGACTCGCGCCATTCACGAGGCACGACCTCGCCTCGCGCCGGACCAGGGTCCATATCGAACGCTTTCAGTGGCCGCTGCTTGCCGGGCTGCTCTGCTTCGCCGGCGAACTGTTGATCGGCACGCGCAAACGCGTCGTGCAAAAGATCCTGTCCCGCAGCACCAGGCCCTTTCTCACCGCGGCTGGCCCAGCCGGCAAGTGGTCTCCGGTCCGCACGGCGACGACCGTGGTGCTGGCGTTGTTCACGTTGCCCGTCACGAGCCACGCTTCGCCAGCGAGCGCGGAGAAGGCTTTCGACGAGGGACAGTATTCGCTGGCCGAAAAGGAATATGCGGCCACGCTGGCCAAGGAGCCGAAGGTGCCCAAATTGGAGTTCAACCTCGGTTCGGCGGCCTACAAGAGCGGCAACTATGCCGAAGCGGCCACGGCTTTCCAAAACACGCTCCACACCTCGGACGTGCCGGTGCAGCAGAATGCCTATTACAACCTCGGCAACACGCAGTATCGCGTCGGGCAGGCGACGGAAAAGGCGAATCCGCAGGCAACCATAAAGGCCTGGGAGCAAGCCGTGCAATCCTATGACGCCGCATTGCAAATCAAGCCCGACGATGCCGATGCAAAGTTTAATCGCGACTTGGTGCAGAAAAAACTGGAGCAGCTCAAGCAACAGCAGCAACAGCAGCAAAAACAAAATCAGCAACAGCAGCAGAACAAAGATCAACAGCAGAAGCCGCAGAGCCAAAATAAACAGGGCCAGCAAAAATCCGGTCAGTCGAAAGACCAGAATCAATCTCAATCGAAACCGGATCAGAACAATGAAAGTCAGGATCAGCAGGCCAAAAATCAACCGGGTCAGAAAGACCAGCAGTCAGGCAGGAAACAAGCCCGGCAAAACCAGCCGGCCGGGCAGCATCAACAGTCGGCGAAGGCCGGTTCCCACGGCACTGAAAAGCAGCCATCGCAGTCCGGCCAGCCGCGGAATCAGCAGGCGCAGGCTGCAGAAAATGCGCCGGACCAGCCCGGCCAGTTGACGAAGGAAGAGGCGAACCAGTTGCTCGATTCGCTCAAAGGCGATCAACATAGTCTGCCAGCCGCCCAGCTTGCCCGCGGCCCGACCCAACCCCAGGACAATGAACCGTTGAAGGATTGGTAATATGAAACCGCAATTCCACTGGATGGTGAAGTTCGCTACGGTCGCCTTGGTTATCGCCGCGATGACGGCTGTCCGGGCCACCGCCGCTCAAGTCACGGCCACGCTCGATAACTCCAGCATTGCGCTCGGCGACTCCGCGCAACTGACGATCAGCATCAGTGGCGGCAATGACACCGAGCCGGAACTGCCGGCCGTCAGCGGTTTGGAATTCATGCGGGTTGGCCAGTCGAGTTCGTTCCAGTCCATCAACGGTGCCGTCACTTCCAGCGTCAGTCTCATTTATCAGGTGACGCCAGACCGCGCGGGCACGTTTACCATTCCGGCCATTCGTCTGCCGGGCGGTGGCAGCAGCGAGCCGCTGACCTTGCAGGTGTCACGGAGCGCGGGTGGCGCGATGTCTTCATCGTCAGCAAATTTGCCGCCGCCGAATGTGCCCGCCGGCATGGCGGAAGCCACGGACAGTGCAAACGGACAGCCGGCCTTCCTGCGCGTGGTAATGCCGAAGCGGCAGCTTTATGCCGGCGAACTGGTGCCCGTGCAGGTGAAAGCTTATTTCAGCGCCGACATGTCCGCTTCGCTTGGCGGGCTGCCATCCTTGAACAGTGACGCCTTCACGTTGAACAAGCTTGATACCAAGCCGGCACAGACACAGGAGATCATCGGTGGCCAGGCTTACAATGTGCTGACCTGGTCGAGCGCGTTGACCGCAGTGAAATCGGGCGATTACGCGCTGAACCTTGAATTGCCCGTCGTGGTGCGCGTGCAGCAGCGCGGTGGCGGCGGCGATTCGCCGTTCAATGATCCGTTTTTCAACCAGTTTTTCAGCCGCACCGTCGAAAAGCCGTTCACCCTTCATTCCGGTTCTGAAAGCGTCAAAGTCCTGCCGCTGCCCGCTGCCGGCCGGCCGGCGGATTTCAGCGGCGCCGTGGGCGAGTTTGAGATGAGCAGCGAAGCCGCGCCGACGCAGTTGACGGCCGGCGATCCCATCACGCTGCGCCTCAAGGTGAGCGGACAAGGCAACTTTGATCGTGTTTACGCGCCCGCACTGCAGGCGTCCAGCGACTGGAAAACATATCCCCCCAGCGCGCAATTTGCCCCGGAAGACAGCGCCGGTTACGGCGGAACAAAGACGTTTGAAGAAGCGGTCATTCCCCTCAAGGCCGGACAGGAAAAAATCCCCGCGATTGCGTTCAGTTATTTCGATCCC
>JAJXXI010000010.1 GCA_021781185.1 bacterium | reverse complement strand
CAAGATTCCCCTGCTCACCCGCGAACAGGAGGTGGAGATCTGCAAGAAAATCGAGGATGCGGAAGTGGAGATGAAGCGCATCGTCTATAATCTCGGCTTCACGGCGAAGGAACACATCGCGATTGCGGAAAAGATCCTGTCAGATCCGCCGAAGGAACGTTTCGACCGCGTTATTGTTGATAAAAAAATCGCCAACCGCGAAGGTCATCTCAAAGATTTGCGCAAGCTCATCAAGAAGGTCCACACCATGGACCAGCACGTGGATGAAAAGTATTTCGCGTGGCAAAAAGCGCAGCAGAAAGGCCGCAAGGAAACGGTGGAGCGCGAACTCAAGAAATTGAGCGCGAAACTTCAGGAAACCTTTGCCAAATTTTACTACAAGCAGAAAGTCGTCGAGGAAATGATCGTCGTGGCCGGCAACATCCACGAAAAATTCCAAGCCAGCCTCCGCCATCTGCAGGATTTGGAAACCCAGCGCAACACGGCGGAACGCCGCACCGCGATGGAAGTGGAGCAGCAGAAAATCACCACGCTGGAACAATTCGTGCGCATGCCGCGCGAGGAGTTTTACAAGGCCTTTGCCGCGCTGAAAGCCGCGGCCGACCGCGGCCTCAAGGCCAAGACCCACATGGCCGAGGCCAACCTGCGCCTCGTTGTTTCGGTCGCAAAGAAATATACAAATCGCGGCCAGTCGTTCCTCGATTTGATCCAGGAAGGCAACATCGGCCTGATGAAGGGCGTCGAAAAGTTTGAATATCGCCGCGGCTACAAGTTTTCCACCTACGCCATCTGGTGGATTCGCCAGGCCATCACGCGTTCCATCGCCGACCAGGCGCGCACCATCCGCATCCCGGTGCACATGATTGAAATCATGAACAAACTCTGGCGCGCGCAGAAGCAGCTCACCCAGGAAATGGGCCGCGAACCCACGCCGGAAGAACTGGCCGACGAAATGCACATGCCGGTGGCCCGCATCCACGCGCTCCTGAAAATGGCGCAGCAGCCGGTCTCCCTGCACGCGCCCGTCGGCGACGACGGGGACGTGAGCGTCGGCGATTTCATCGAGGACAAATCGGCGGAAAACCCGTCCGACGTGACCAGCTACAGTTTGCTCCGCGAAAAACTGAGCGACGTCCTGACGACCCTGACCGAACGCGAACGCAAGATTCTCGAAATGCGTTTCGGTCTGGCCGACGGCTACGAGCGCACGCTCGAAGAAATCGGCAAGATGTATAACGTCACCCGCGAACGCATCCGCCAGATCGAGGCCAAGGCGCTGCGCAAGCTGCGCCACCCCACGCGCGTCCGCCACCTGCAAGGCTTCCTCGAGGGTGCCGAGCCGGCGTAACGGGCCAATTCAACAAGCATTTTTCTCCGAGGCGGCGGTGATCAACCGCCGCCTTTTTCTTGGAACTTTTCATGGCGCGAGGCGGGGCGCTCATTCGTCGTTTGCAGCTTCGCCGGACCGGCGTTATCATCAGCCGGCAACAGATTGCGAATATGAACACCACCTATTACGGACACTCCTGTTTTTCCGTCGAAGTCGCGGGCAAGCGCCTGTTGTTCGACCCGTTCATCACGCCTAATCCGCTGGCGGCGGCCATTGACATCAAGCAATTGAAGGCGGACTTCATCCTCGTTTCGCACGGTCATGTGGACCATGTGGCGGATGCGGTGGAGATCGCCAAACGCACCGACGCGCTGGTGGTGGCCAATTTCGAGGTGGCCTCGTGGCTGAACAAAATGGGCGCGCCGCGCATTCAGCCGATGAACCACGGCGGCGCGGTGAACCTGGACTTTGGCCGGGTGAAATTTGTCAGCGCCATTCATTCCAGCACCATGCCCGATGGTTCTTCGGGCGGCAATCCCGGCGGCTTTGTCATCGAGAGCCGCGACGGAAATTTTTATTATTCCGGCGACACGGCGCTGACGCTGGATATGAAACTCATCGGCGAATCCACGAAATTGAAGTTTGCCGCGCTGTGCGTGGGCGACAATTTCACCATGGGACCGGACGACGCGGTGAAGGCGGCGGACTTTGTGGGTTGCGACCAGGTGCTGGGCTGCCATTTCGACACCTTCCCGCCGATCAAGATTGACCACGCCGCAGCGAAGGAAAAATTCCAAGCGGCCGGCAAAACCCTTCATCTGCTGCGCCCCGGCGAGGCGGCGGATTTCTGATCACACCTGGATCGGCAGGATGAGCATGGCGCGGCCGTTCTGGTAAAGCCGGCGCTGCAATTCAAACACGGTGTGGTTGTGCAGCCAGCGCGTGACGAAGCTTTCATCCTTGAACACGAGCTGGCCGGCGAAAAACTGGGCCTGCGGGAATTTTTCCGCAATGCCGACGCACAGCTTGGCCGCCTCATCCACGATGTCCGTGCCGAGCGCGCAGTGCGCCTCGGCATGAAAACCGCGTTTGCTCATGTAACCGACAAACTTCTCGACCTGTTTTTGCGAATAGGCGCGCAGGTTTTCCACCTCGTCCGCCCCTTTGAAGTTGCCCGCATCCAGCACCCCGACCTGCACAAAGACAAAATTCTGGTAAACCTTCGGGAACATCCGCACCACCGCCAGCAGGGTGTGCAGGCCCAGCCCATTGAAGCCGTTGACGAGAAATACGGCGGTGCGTGCGTTCGGGTCGCATGGCGCGGGTTTCTTTTCCACGACAATGGCGTCGTCGGCCATGGCGGCGGCCACCAGTTCGTTGAGCCGGTGCAGTCTTTTCTGGATGTGGCGGTAATGCCCCCTAACCCAGAACGACACGCCCACGAGCAGGCCGGTGACGAGCAGTGTGGCCCAACCGCCCTCGTCAAACTTCACAATGCAAAGCGAGACCAGGATGCCGCTCGTCAGCATGAGGCCGACCCCGTTGATGAGAATTTTCTTCTGCCAGCCCGCCTTCGCGGCGCGCACCTGCCACCAGTGCCGCACCATGCCCAACTGCGAGAGGCAAAAGGTGATGAAGACGTTGATGCTGTAGAGCACGATGAGCATGTCCATCGAGGCGCGCGTGCCCAGAATGACGAGCAACGCCGCAACCCCCATGAGCAGCACGCCGTTTTGCGTCACCAGCCGGTCGCTCAACGTGGCGAAGCGCGTGGGCATCCAGCGGTCCACGGCCATGTTGGCCAGCACGCGCGGGCCGCCGAGGAACCCCGTTTGCGCCGCGATAAACAGCAGGGCCGCCGAGGACACCAGGGCGGCAATGACAAAGCCTTTTCCCAGCCAGGCCGGCCAGGTCGCTGTCATTTGCTCCAATAAAACGGCGTTGAGGGTTTTGCCCGCCACGGGCGTGACATGATAGAGCAGATAAGTTAACAGCAAGCCGGCGGCGACGAAGGAGAGCGACGCGCCCATGTAAATCATGGTGCGCTTGCCGGTTTGCACGCGCGGTTCGCGCAAGGACGACAGGCTGTTGCTCACCGCCTCGATGCCCGTGAACGTGCCCGCGCCGGAACTGTAGGCGCGCAGAATCACCATGACCAGCCCCCACGCGCCAAGGCTGGAGGAGGTGGTGGTGACATCGGACGACACTCCCCGGGCGATTTCCGGCAGTTCGCCCAAGTGGGTCACCACGCCATAAACAATCACGAACACAAACGAGACGACGAACAGGAAGAACACCGGCATCCAGAGCATCACCGATTCCTTGACGCCGCGCAGATTCACGACGGAAAGGAGAATGACCCCGATCGCCGCAAATTCCGTCTTGTAAGCGACGGTTTCCCAGACCGGCGGCAGCAGGCTGAACAGCGCCTCGGTTCCGCTTGCCACGCTGATGGCGATGGTCAACACATAATCGCCGATGAGGGCGCAGCCGGAAACCACGCCGGCGGTCGGTGACAACAGCTTGCTGGCCACGAGATAACCCCCGCCGCCACTCGGAAATAATTCGATGATCTGCGAATAGCTGGCGCAAATGACGACAATCGTCAGGATCACGGCGGCCGCGACGAACAGGCTGAGAAAATGGTGATCCTTCAACGCCAGAAACGCCGCCTCCGGGCCGTAGCACGAGGACGACAAGCCATCCGCACCCAGCCCAACCCAGGCGAGCAGCGCCACGAGGGACGTTTTATGAAACAAACTGGCATCGGAAAGATTCCGTGCCCGACCGATGACCACGTCCTTCACCAAACGAAACACATTCATAGACAGCGTTCTTTTCTGCGTTTTATCTTGGGTGAACGTGGAAAACCGCGACGTGCGGTTCCAGAGGATCGCCCTTCCAACTGCCGACGAGGTTAGCTGACGGGCTTGGCCTTGAAAGTGGCCTTGGCTCGCGTCGCCGCGCGCCGTTCGCCCCGTCCCAATTGCTTGGGAATCTGGTTCCCCCGCATCCGTCTTGAGGAAGCAAGACGGATTTAGGCTGCAACGGCCAAAATTTAACCACAGGCGCCTTGGATTGTCAATTTGGGCCAAAACCCAAAAAACCGTTGCCAAATGCACCCGGCCCGCGTCTATTGCACCAGTTCATGCAACGAATCGCCGTTCTGCTCCTCGGATTCGCGCTGGCGGCCCTCCACCTGTCGGCGGCGGAAATGTCTTTTGTGCCGGGCACGCTCACGCCGCCGCCGCCGGCCCGGGAACTGCGCGGCGCATGGATCGCCACGGTCGCGAACATTGACTGGCCTTCCAAGCCCGGGCTGACGGTTGCCCAACAGAAGGCCGAGCTGGTTTCACTGCTCGACCGCGCACAACAGCTGCACCTGAACGCCGTCTTCTTCCAGGTGCGCTCGGTGTGCGACGCCGTTTACGCCTCGCCGCTGGAGCCGTGGTCGGAATATCTCACCGGGGTGCAGGGCAAAATGCCGCAACCGTTCTATGACCCGCTGGCCTTTGCCATCAGCGAAGCCCACCAGCGCGGACTGGAACTGCAAGCGTGGTTCAACCCGTTTCGCGCGGCGCATCCGCAATCGAAGTCGCCGCCCGCGCTCAACCACGTCATCCGCACGCACCCGGAAATCGTCCGTCACTACGGCGCTGAAACCTGGCTCGACCCCGGCGAACCTGAATCACGGAAACGCGCCATGGATGCGGTGCTTGACGTGGTAAAGCGCTACGACGTGGACGGCGTTGTCTTTGACGATTATTTTTATCCATACCCCCAAAAAGGCTGGGGCGGCAAGACCCTGGATTTTCCGGACGACGCAAGCTGGAAGAAATACGGCTCCACCAGCGGGCTTTCCCGCGATGACTGGCGGCGGGCGAATGTCAACCGGTTCGTCGAGAAAATTTCCCAGGCCATCAAAGCCGTCAAACCGTGGGTGCAATTCGGCATCAGCCCGTTTGGCATCTGGCGGCCCAAAAATCCGCCGCAAATAACCGGGCTGGATGCCTATGGAGCCATTTACGCCGACGCA
>JAJXXI010000436.1:3436-5372 GCA_021781185.1 bacterium | reverse complement strand
CGTGGCGACCAACGCCTACGCCGGCGGCGAAATTGCGACCATTCCCATCAGCGGCGGCACGATAACCACCGGCAGCAGCCACAAGTATGACGCGGTGTTCGATCTGGGGTTGAGTGCGGCGGCCACTAACATACCCGCCTCCATGCCGTGGCCGAATCCCACTTACGGGATGAATGTCGGAAATGAACTGGAGTTGAACTGGGGTCCGCCAAACGCGGCGCTGTTCTATTCGGCCGTCCAAAACGGGTTCAACGCCGTGCGCATTCCGTGCGCGTGGGACATGGCCGGTGCCACCACCAACATCAGCGGCGGCGTCACCAACTATGTGATCAGTCCCTCTTACATGGCGCAAGTCAAGCAGACGGTTGATAATGCGATCGCTGCGGGAATGTATGTCATGATCAACGACCACTGGGACGACGGCTGGCTGCAACAAAACATTGGGACGACGGTGGATCCCATCATCAACGCGAAGGTGAAGGACTACTGGAGGCAAATCGCCACCACCTTTGCTGGTTACGACAACCATTTGCTGTTTGCCGCCTGTAACGAACCCAACGTGAATAATCCCACGGAGATGGTCACGTTGATGTATTACTACCAGACTTTCGTCAATGCGGTTCGGGCTGTGGGTGGCAACAACACCAACCGCTGGCTGGTGCTGCAAGGCGGCGGCGACACGACGTGGTTGAATTCGCTTCCGACCGACACGGTGACCAACCGTCTGATGGTGGAATATCATAACTACACACCGTTTCAGTTCACGCAATTGCAGAGTGACGCATCGTGGGGGCCGATGCAATACTACTGGGGCCCCGCTTACCATTATCCCGGAGATCCGTCTCATGACTGCGGCTCACCGGAAGAAGGCGCGACAGATTCCGGCTTTCAACAACTGGTGGAACAGTATGTCAGCAAGGGCATTCCGGTGATGATTGGCGAATTCCAGGCGGCGGGGAAACAGGTCCTTTCGACCAATGCGACGGAGCAAGCTTGGAACAGTCTTTCCTGTTACTATTGGAACAAGTATCTGGTGGATTCCGCCCATGCCCACGGAATGAGTCCGTTTTATTGGAGCACCGGCGGCAGTCCATTTGACTATACCACGGGCGCGGTCAATGACACGAATGCGGTCAGGGTGTTGACCGGTGGAGTTGCGTTTCCGCCGCCGAATGGCGCTCCTTACGCCGCGTCCGGCCTCACCGCCACCGTCAGCAACAACACCAATGTTGTTTTGTCCTGGACCGCCGGCAGCGGCGCAACCAGCTACAATCTCTACCGCGCGGCGGAAAGCGGCGGCGAAGGCACCAATCCCGTTGTCACCGGCCTCACCGGCACAACTTATACCGATACCAATCTCAACACCGGCACCACTTACTATTACCAAGTGGTCGCCGTCAACGGCTACGGGCCGACCGGTTATTCACCTGAGGCTCACGCGACAACCACCGGCGTCAATCCGGATCCGGCGCAGTTCAACTTTGAAACCGATGTGCAAGGTTGGGCGGGCGGCGGCGGGATCATATCCGGGGTGGCGGCTTCCACCGCACGGCACTTTGCCGGCAACGGGGCGCTGGCGGTGAACTTCAACACCAATGCGGCGGGATCATCGTCTGTGACGGTCGGCAACGTGTATGTGGCAGCAGGCCAGACAATCACCTTTCGCGTCTGGATTCCCAGCGGCAGCCCAATAAGCACCATTCAACCCTATTTGCAGGACTACAACTGGGGTTGGACGAGCAGTTGGTATGGAAGTTTTACGCCCAACACTTGGAACACGCTCACGTTGACCGTGCCGTCAACCGCTGTGTCGCCCTTTCACAATCTTGGCCTTCAAATTGCAACCAGTGCCGGCTGGACGAACACCTGCTACATTGATTCCGTTTCCTGGACCAATCCCGCGCCGGACTTTACCCTGTCCGCAAATCCGACGAGC
>JAJXXI010000436.1:0-3426 GCA_021781185.1 bacterium | reverse complement strand
GGAACCAACGGCACGAGCACCATCACCGTCACTGCGGTGAACGGTTTGAATGCTTGTTATACCTTGACCGCAAGCAATCTCCCGCCGGGAGTCACCGCCACATACGCGACAAATCTAATCACCGGTGGCGCAAGCACGCTCACACTCGCAGCCTCCAACAACGTCATTTCCGGCACCGCAAACGTGACCGTCGTCGCCACCGCCGGACTGATCAGCCACACGACTACAATCGCCCTCACGCTAACTGGGCCTGCCAACACGCCGCCAATCTTGGCGCCGATTGCCAGCCAGACCGTGAACGTCGGCCAGACCGTCGCGTTTACCGCCAGCGCCACAGACACGGATCAACCGCCGCAGACACTGACGTTTGCGTTGCCGGTCGGCGCGACAAATGCGACGCTCAACACGAGCAGCGGTGCATTCAGCTTCCGGCCGCTCGTCACGCAGGCGAACTCGACGAACAATTTCACGCTGCAAGTTTCGGACAATGGCACGCCGTCAATGAGCGCCACGCAAAGCTTCGTTGTCGTTGTGAATCCGCTTTTCGCACCGGCGGTTAGCAGTATTTCAACGGCGGGCGGACAGTTCAGCTTCAGGTTCAGCGGGCAGGCCGGGCCGGACTATGCGATTGAGACTTCGACGAACCTCACGCAATGGAACAACATTTTCATCACCAACTCGCCCGCGCTGCCGTTTGTCTGGACGGACACCAATTCCGCCGCGCCGCAGCGTTTCTATCGCGTCAAACTTGGCCCGCCACTGCCATGAGCCGCTGAAGCATGAAAATAGTCTTCCGCATTCCGTTCACCCTGTTTCGCGCTGTCGCCAAAACCAGAACCTCGGCGGGATGGAATCGAATGAAGCTTGTCGTGCCGGCAGCGATGTTTTTTTCTGTGTGCCTTTGCCGTGCTCAACCGTATTTCGTTTCGTCGACGGGCGACGACGCGAATCCTGGCACGTTGAACCAGCCGTTCGCCACGCTGCAACGCGCGCAGGAGGCCGTGCGCCAGAAACGCGGCGACGTTTTTCTGTGCGGCGGAACCTACTACTTGCCGAAGACGCTGGTGTTCACCGCGCAGGATTCCGGCTCGAAACGCGCGCCGGTGGTTTTCCAAAATTATCAGGATGAAAAGCCGGTCATCAGCGGTGGCATCAGATTGGAAAATCTTGACTGGCGGCCTTACACGAACGGGATCTTTCAGGCAAAGGTTCCGGCGGATTTGCAGACCGAAGAAATTTTCGTCAACGGCCAGCGTCAGGTTTTGGCGCGTTACCCGAACTTTGATCCCCACGCGAAATACTTCGATGGGTTTACCTCGGGCGCGGACATTCAGCGGCGCGCCGCGCGGTGGGCGGATCCGGCCGGAGGTTACTTGCATGCGATGCACCCGGCGTTGTGGGGGGATTTCACCTGGCTTATTACCGGAAAAAATGCGGAAGGCAAATTGACCAAAGTCGGCGGCTGGCAGAACAACCGCGGCGGCGGCATCAACGAAGGCATCCAGTTTGTGGAAGGTGTTTTTGAGGAACTCGACGCGCCTCACGAATGGTTCCTCAACAATAAGACGCACACGCTGTATTTCTATCCGCCCGCCGGGCTCGATTTGAAAAGCGCCGTCGTGGAAGCGACGCGCCTGCGGACGCTGGTTGAATTTCGCGGCGACGAAGCGCATCCGGTGAAGTGGATCACGCTGCGCGGTCTGACATTTCGCCAGGCGGCGCGCACGGTGATGGACAATCGCGAGCCGCTGCTGCGTTCGGACTGGACGATTTATCGCGGTGGCGCGGTTTTCTTCAACGGCGCGGAGGATTGCAATTTGAAGGATTGCTTTCTCGACCAACTCGGCGGCAACGCGATTTTCGTCAATGATTTCAATCGTAGCGTGACCATCCGCGGCTGTCACATTGACCGGGCCGGCGCGAACGGAATCTGTTTTGTCGGCGATCCGATGGCCGCGCGCAGCCCGCTGTTTAATTACGACCAGCGCAACCGGCTGGAAGACATTGACCGCACGCCCGGCCCGAAGACGGACAATTATCCCGCCGACTGTCTGGTGGACGATTGCCTGATTCACGAGACGGGCCGCGTGGAAAAGCAGACCGCCGGCGTGGAAATTGACATGGCGCAGAACATCACGGTGCGGCACTGCTCGATTTACGACGTGCCGCGCGCCGGCATCAACATCGGCGACGGCTGCTGGGGTGGAGACGTCATTGAGTTTTGCGACATCTTTGACACGGTGAAGGAAACCGGCGATCACGGCTCCTACAATTCCTGGGGCCGCGACCGTTATTGGCTGCCGGATCCCGGCGAGGTGAACATACGAGTCGAGCAGGCGCCGGACCTGCCGCTGCTCGACGCCGTCCAGCCGATAGTGTTGCGCAACAACCGCTGGCGCTGCGATCACGGCTGGGACATTGACCTCGACGACGGCTCGTCAAATTACATCATCACGAACAATCTTTGCCTGCACGGCGGCATCAAGAACCGCGAGGGTTATCGTCGCATCGTCGAAAACAACATCATCGTGGACTCGATCTACTATCCCCAGGTTTGGCTGGCCAACAGCGGCGACGTTTTTGCGCACAATATCGTCTGGCGCGATTATGATCCGGCGCGGATGTATCCGCCGCCGTGGGGGCGGGAAATGGATTACAACCTGGTGCAAAAGCCCGGCGCGCAGCCTTCTCCCGCCACTGGATTGCAGCAACAAAGCGGGCGTGATGAGCATTCCATCGTGGCGGACGCGCAGTTCATTGATCCAGCACATGGCGATTATCGCGTGAAACCCGGTTCGCCCGCGCTGGCTCTGGGCTTCAAGAATTTTCCGATGGACCAATTTGGCGTCACCAATCCCAAACTCAAGGCCATCGCGCGCGTTCCCGAATTGCCGAAACCGGAAATGGCTACATCTGAATTCACGCGCGCCGCCGCCCCGGTGACGTGGCTTGGCGCGAGCGTGCGCAATGTCGCCAACGAAGGCGAAATGTCCGCGTTCGGCTTGCCGGGTGTGACGGGCGTTTTGGTGCAGGACGTTCCGGCGGGGTCGCCCCTGGCCAAAGCCGGGCTGCGAAAATATGATGTCATTCTCTCCGTCAATGGCGAGAAAACGGCGGACATGGCGGCGTTGCTGCGCCAGGTGTCGGAATGGCCTGAGGGAAATGCTTTGAAGCTTGGCATTTCTCGTGAGCAAAAGGAAATGGTTGTCCAGTTGCACTTGTGAAAAGAACAGTGTTTCAAGCTCATCGGCTGTGGCGGCTGTCGTTAAAAGTGACGACAACTCATCCTGGCGAGTTTAAGCTACTGTAGTGTCTCACAAACGGCTGGAGTTATTTTCCCTTTGTTTTGCGCATTCGTGGACGGGTTCAACCCGGCTTGATCTGCTCAAGCGTCTGCCGGCACCGATGCAGTTTTTCCACGATGGA
>JAJXXI010000567.1 GCA_021781185.1 bacterium | reverse complement strand
CGAAATTGACGTGCTCATTGAAAAGCTCGAAAACAAGGAAGGCACCGTTGTCCTCTCGCACGAGAAGGCGGAGTTCAAGAAGAACTGGGAACGCATCCTCTCCATTTGCAACGAAGGTGGCCGCGTGATGGGCAAGGTCAAGGCGGTCGTCAAGGGTGGTCTCATCGTCAATGTCGGCGTCGAGGCGTTTTTGCCGTCGTCGCAGATTGACGTGAACACGCCGAAGAATTTGCAGTCGTTCGTCGGCAATTCCTACGAGTTCAAGGTTGTCAAAATCAACCAGGAACGCCAGAACATTGTGCTTTCCCGCCGCGAACTCATCGAAGCCGAACGCTCCGAGAAGCGCGCCGCGCTCCTCGCCGAGATGGTGCCCGGCGACATCCGCAAGGGCACGGTCAAGAACATCACCGATTTCGGCGCGTTTATTGATTTGAACGGCCTCGACGGTCTGCTGCACATTACGGACATGAGCTGGGGCCGCCTCGGCCACCCTTCCGAACTGCTCAAAGTCGGCCAGGAACTCGACGTGGTGGTGCTCGACGTGAACAAGGAAAAGGAACGCGTCAGCCTCGGCCTCAAGCAGAAGATGGCCAACCCGTGGGATCAGATCGAAACCAAGTTCCCCATCGGCACCAAGGTCAAGGGCAAGGTGGTCAGCCTCGTGCCTTACGGCGCGTTTGTGCAGCTCGAACCCGGCGTGGAAGGTCTCGTCCACGTCACTGAACTCTCCTGGACCAAGCGCGTGGCCAAACCCGGCGACGTCCTCAAGCAGGATCAGGAAATCGAAGCCGTCGTCCTCGGCATCAACCGCGAAGAGCAGAAAATCTCCCTCGGCGTGCGCCAGTTGGAAAGCAATCCGTGGGACAACTCCGACCAGAAATACAAGGTGGGCGAACGCGTCAAGGGCAAGGTTCGCAACCTCACCAGCTACGGCGCGTTTGTCGAGCTGGAGGAAGGCATTGACGGCATGGTGCATGTTTCCGACATGTCCTGGACCCGCAAGATCAATCACCCGAGCGAAATGCTCAAGAAGGGCGACGAAATCGAAGCCACGGTGCTCGAAGTGGACAAGGCCAATCAGCGCATTGCGCTTGGCATGAAGCAGCTCGAAGTGGATCCGTGGGAAAACATCGAGAAGCTCTACAAAGTCGGCGACCTCGTGCAGGGCAAGGTCACCAAGCTCGCCAGCTTCGGTGCGTTTGTCGGCCTGCAGCACGAAATTGACGGCCTCGTCCACATCTCCCAGATCAGCGAAGAACGTGTGGAAAAGATCAAGAACGTGCTCAAAGTCGGTCAGGATGTCAGCGCCCGCGTGGTGAAAATTGACCGCAACGAACGCCGCATCGGCCTGTCCATCAAGGCGGCCGCCTACAGCGACGAACAGCTCAAGGAGGAACAGAAAATTCTCGACGCGCTCAAGCCCGGCGAAGATCTCGTCGCCTTGCAGCACGCCTTCGACGCCCTCGACGACGTCAAGACGAACGACTGATTCCAGTCGCAGAATTCAAAACGGCGGACTGGCAACAGTCCGCCGTTTTTGTTTTTAAAAATTGGACTCGCGGTTCGGTTTTTGGACAGCCAGCCGGAGGATTGGAAAACGTCAGGAAGTCGGCAGTTTTAATTTATCCCCCACCACAATGAGATCGCTGGCCAGACCGTTGACGGATTTTAAAAGATTCACCGTGGTTTGATGCAGCTTGGCGATCCGGCTCAGCGTGTCGCCCGGTTCAACCACATACAAAAATTCGGGCTGATGGCTGGCCGCTGCCACGGCGGAAGGCATTACCACCGGCTTCGGCAGCGCGGCTGTGACCGGTTTTAATTCACCGGTTGCAACTTTGGCCGGCGGAGCATCTGACACGGCGGCCACCTTCTGTGTGGTGCCGGCGGAACTTTTTGAATGCACGTCCACGCACCCTTCAATCAGCAGGACGACCAGCAGGACCACCAAGCCGGCCACGGCACCGACGAAGATTTTCTTGAATCGTTCCCGGCGGCGCTGCTGAAGGTCGGCACGTTGCAAGCAAGACGGAATTTGGAATGGATTCGATGGGTTCACGCGATACGGCATCGAACTGTCAGCACGACCCATGCCAGCGGAAAAAGAGACGCAATTTTCTCGGGATAATGCCAGCCGCTGAATCTCCTAAACCGCGCAGCCCGGGTGGGCGATAAAAACGTGGCGGCTCCGGCTTATGGCTGCAGCGAGCGGTGACGATAATGTTGAATCTTAAACTCCGGCTCGTCGCGGACGGTTTCCACCAGATCAAACTTGTCCTCGAACGGCGGGAAAAACGCGTCGCCGCCGGCCACTTCGTGTTTCACCAGCGTCAGATAAAGGTCGGAACACCACGGCAAGGCCTGCTCGTAAATCTGCGCGCCGCCGGCGATGAAAAATTCCAGTGGGGAACTCGCCGGGTCTAGCTTCAGGAAATCCTTGATGATGCGCAGGTCCACCGTCGCAACACCGCCGATTTTGGGAAGCTCGAATTGCGTTGGCTTCTCTGGAAAATGGGTTTTGCCGCGCCCGACCCAGGCGTCGCCGAACGCCTCCGGAAAATCCCGCTGCAACCGGCCCGGATGCCGGCTCAGAACGATGTTGATGCGGTTCGGCAGCGGCTTGCCGAGGCTTTCAAACGTCTTGCGCCCCATGATGACGACGTTGCCCGAGGTCATCTGCTTGAACCACTTGAAATCCTCCGGCAGATGCCAGGGAATCTTGTTCCCCGCACCGATCACGCGGTTCAACGACATCGCAGCGATGGCTTTGAAGTGTTTCATCAGACGGCAATCGGCGCCTTGATGCCGGGATGCGGGTCGTAGCCCACGAGTTCAAAATCCTCGAACTGAAAGTCGTGGATGTCTTTCACCGCCGGATTGATTTTCATCTGCGGCAGCGGACGCAGCTCGCGGCGTAACTGTTCGTGAGCTTGATCCAGATGGTTTTTGTAAAGGTGCAGATCGCCGAACGTGTGGACGAAATCACCCGGTTTCAGGTCACATACTTGCGCCACCATGCGGGTGAGCAGGGCGTAGCTCGCGATATTGAATGGCACGCCGAGGAACAAATCCGCGCTGCGCTGGTAGAGCTGGCAGCTCAACTCGCCGTCCTGCACGAAAAACTGAAACATCGTGTGGCACGGCGGCAGCGCCATCGTCTCGATCTCGCCCGGGTTCCACGCGCTGACGATGAGCCGGCGCGAATCGGGATTCTTTCTGATCTGCGCGATGACGCCGTCAATCTGATTGATGCTGCGGCCGTCGGCGGTGCGCCAGTCGCACCATTGCGCGCCATAGACACGGCCGAGGTCGCCGGTTTCCTTGTTCGCCCATTCGTCCCAAATGGTCACACCGCGTTCCTGCAGCCAGCGGACATTGGTCTCGCCGCGCAGAAACCAGAGCAATTCGTAGATGATGGATTTGAGATGCAACTTCTTCGTGGTGAGAACGGGGAAACTCTGGCGCAAATCAAACCGCGCCTGCGCGCCAAACACGGAATAGGTGCCGGTGCCCGTGCGGTCGGCCTTGAATTTCCCGTGGTCCAGGACGTGGCGGAGTAAATCGTGATACTGAATCATTGCGAGAGAAGTTTAACCATGAAGAACATGAAATTGAAAATTAGTTTTCCTCTTCCAGTTCATTTTTCCTCAAATGTGATCAAAAAAGAATTCATCGCATCAAAGCCTCCAACTGCGGCCACATAAATTTGGTATTCCTTCTGGCATCTTGATTGATCCAATATGACATCCAAAATAGCAGTTGAACTCTTTGGCAATCGCGTGGGATTTATTTCGCACCCGCCCTGTGTCTTTAGACTCCAAACATCGTTTGAATTCATCTGACGCAATTGGCGGGCAATAATCAGACTTCTTGGTTTTGCAACCGCTCGAATTTTCAGTTCTTCGTCATGCTGAGCAACCAAAACAATACAACCTCTGAAATATTTTTTGATGAACAACGAGTCACTTTTATCGAGCCGAAATAACAAAGCAGGAAGCGAAACGCCGGTCGTTTGTGCTAATTCCAGAATGGACTCTGGTGTGATGGCTTTTATTCTTAAAAAAGCATCCGACAACATCTGGGTTGGTAAAAGCAAGTGTGAAGCAATCGTGTTGCAATATCGTTCAAGGTTTTCCAATTCCGTTTGCCCACCGCCAGATTTGAATTTTTTTGAAAGCTTTGGGCTTTCACCTGTTAAATCATAAAAAAATGTGTGAGCCAACTCATGAGCAATGGAAAACCTCAATCGTGGCTGTAACAATTTTCTTTTTGACTCATTCCTGTATCGTTCTTTTAGTTCTTGATCTCTGCCACCATCAGAATTTAGCAGGATTCTGAATCCTTCAGGATGTGTTGTAAGCATCGCATCGACGAGAAGCGGGCAAAAATCTACCGAGGTCACTTTCCGGCGTTCCGCTAGAGGACGTAGTAAAACAGGGAATTCGTTTTTTGAAACCGTGCTTGCTAAAGATTCCGCTTTAGTAAGAAGCGCACGTAGAAGCGATACATTTTTAGTCGGCGGCATTTACCCTTCTCAACCTAAAATCTTTTTTAGCTCGCTGATAATCCGGTCAGCCGGAGCGCGGTTGTATTCAACTTTTTCTCCAGGAGCTAGCGAAAATTTGAATTTCTGGAGCCGATTGATTACCTGATTGGCATGCTCAGGCGTATCGCTGGCTTCTTGCAGGAAAAAAGGCCTAAAATCCATCAAGTGCTTCCATTCATTCCGAGCAACGTAGTGCTTATAGAGATTGAGAACCTCATCCAGTTCCTTTTCGAGGCTCACAAATGCATCATTTTTTTGATGCCGGGCTGCTGCCTGCCAAAGGTTATCTTCGGAATCCCCAAAGATTGCGCTGTGGGCATGCGGGTTTTCCAATCTTTTGAAATAGGCGCGCTTTTGCTCAAAAGTTGGCTCGATAGCAACAGATTCATCTTCATCGGGAAAAAGCGATAGAGAAGCGTATGGATTACCCATAAGCCTCAAAGTTGCTTGCACTTTTTCTGGCCGACTCATTGGGTATTATTATGGCACCAGGAATAAATCAATCAAGCCCGGTAATATCATCCGGCTTTTAAGGATCGGGGGGAAATCTTCTCGCCACTTTTTGACCGATACTGTTCCCGTCCAGCGCCGTATGGCCGGTTGGAGTTCACGCTTCAGCGCGTTTCCCGTCCCGCGCAAGCTGAAGCTTGAACTCCAGCGCGCGGCACCGGTGCGCCTTTGCGTTGAATTTCCCGCCGTTTGCGGCAAACTGCCGGTCATGCGCATTCTCGCCCTTGATCACGGAACCAAACGCATCGGCGTCGCGCTGAGCGATGAGACCAAAACCATCGCCCAGCCGCTGGAATACATTCTTGCCGAGCCGTTC
>JAJXXI010000655.1 GCA_021781185.1 bacterium | reverse complement strand
TGGTGGGAAACTGATAAACGCTCTTGGCGATGAAGGCGTGCGCCAGCCAGGTGCGCGGACAGGGCGGACAACCGTTGCCGCACCATTCGTAGCGGCGGGGGAAACGCCCCAGATCGGTGAGCGCCATGACTTCGCAGAACTGCTGATCCAAGGCGCTCAACGGCCCGAGTTCGGCCGTGAGCGCGGGGAAAAGCTGGCGTTGCAGCTGGTGGAAAATCGTCGTGAGGTCAGCCATGGAAGACAGACGCGCCCCACGCCGTTCCGTTCAAACAAACCAGAAATAATCCCCAACAAACAGAGGTTTTGAAAGAACCTCAGCATCCCGGGAGTTTTGTTGGCGCGGCGGTGGAAAAGATTTATTCTCGCCGACAAATGGCGGAAAAATTCAATGCCCTGCTCAAGGCGACCTCGCGCTCGTTCTACCTGACCCTGCGCGTGCTGCCGGCGGCGGTGCGGCCTCAAATCGGCCTGGCCTATCTGCTCGCGCGCACCACGGATACGATCGCGGACACGGAAATCCTGCCGGTGGAGCAGCGGCTCGCAGCATTGCAAAAATTACGCGAGCGGATTCTGGGCCAGAGTTCCGCGCCGCTGAACTTTGGCGATCTGGCCAAACGACAAGGCTCGCCGTCTGAGCGCGTTTTGCTGGAGAAAATCGAGGACAGTCTGGGCTCGCTCCAGTCATTTTCGCCGGCGGACATAAAACTTGTGCGGGAGGTGCTCAACACCATCACCAGCGGGCAGGAACTGGATTTGCGCCGGTTCGGCAGCGCCTCTTCCGGGAATGTCGTCGCCCTTGAATCTCCTGCGGAACTGGATGATTACACCTATCGTGTCGCCGGCTGCGTGGGCGAGTTCTGGACTAAGATTTGCCGGGCCCACTTGTTTCCCCGGGCGAAACTGGACGAGAAACAATTCATCATTGACGGCATCCGCTTTGGCAAGGGTTTGCAACTGGTAAACATTCTGCGCGACCTGCCGGTGGACTTGCAGCACGGCCGCTGTTATCTGCCCCGCCTGCGACTGGATGAGGCAAAGTTGCTTCCCGAGGTGTTGCTGTCGCCGGTGCATGAGAAGAAGTTTCTACCGTTGTTTCACGAGCATCTGGACAAAGCGGCGGCCCATTTGACGGCGGGCTGGACGTATACAAACACGCTGCCGTTCAGCCAGTTTCGGGTGCGACTGGCCTGCGCGTGGCCGATCCTCATCGGCCTGCGGACGATCGAAAAACTGCGGGCGGCCGATGTCATGACGCTGCGGGGGCGCGTCAAAATTTCCCGCGAAGAGCTGCGGGGGATTTTGTTTCGTTCGCTGGTGGCCTGTCCTTTCCCGGCGCTCTGGCGAAAATTGCATTCACCTGACGGAAAAGCAGTTGCTTCCCGCGCGGATTTGGCGTAAGAAACCACCATGCAAATCTCCAAATTTCCCATCTTGCTTTGTGCGCTGGCATTGTGCGGGGGCATGACTCTGCGCGCCGAGGACAATGCCGCCCAGGCGGCCGCCCGCGCCGCATTGATGCAAAAAATGCAGCAGCTCGAAGGCAATGCCGCCACTGCAACCGGATGGGCCGCGCCAGTTCAAGCACCGGCAACCCGACCCGCTCCGGCAGTGTCTGACACGACTGCTCTCATGACTACCGAAATGGGCGACACGCCGGCTCAAGCCGCCGCCCGCGCGGCGCTGGAGGCTAAATATCAGCAACTCGGAGACAAGGCTGCCGCGACATCCGAAAGTTCCGCGGCTGCGTCCGCTCCTGCCGTTTGCGTGGCTGCACCCATGACCAACGAAATGGGCGATACGCCTGCCCAGGCCGCTGCCCGCGTGGCACTGGAGGCCAAATATCGGCAAATCGGAGCGCATTCTCTGGCCCTGCATAAGTTTACCAAGGGCTCTGCTTCGTCCGGGGGCATGGCTGAACGCCAAATCATCGCCCCGCCGCCGCCCGTCAGCCTCTCCAAGGCGGAAAAGCTTTCATGGCTGCTGTCCAAATACGAAAGCGACCAGTTGTCCCCCGAACAATATCAGAAAATGCGGGCCGACATTATCTCCGGAAATTGAAGTGTTGAGCGGTCAACTGGGATTTCACCAAACCCGCCGGGGCTTCCGGCGGGTTTTTTGTTGGTCCCCCTCGACTCATGATCGCTGATTTCGAGGGTGGGCTTAATGTCGGGTCGGAGAATTCGAAATGCATGAGCGTTCTTGAACTTTGGCGGCCTGTCCCTAAACTCTCGCGGCATGCATGATTTTCGTTATGTCGGCAACCAGTTGTTCTGCGAAGGCGTGAGCGTCGGGGCGCTGGCCAAAAAGTTCGGCACCCCGCTTTACGTGTATTCCCAGCACACGCTGGAAGATCACTATCAAAAGCTTGATGCCGCGCTCGCGCCGCTCGACCACCTCATCTGCTTCGCCATGAAGGCGAACTCGAACCTCTCCGTGATGCGCACTCTGGCCAATCTGGGCAGCGGTTTCGACGTGGTGAGCGCGGGTGAACTGCAACGCGTCATTGCGGCGGGCGGCGATCCCAGGAAATGCGTTTTCGCGGGCGTGGCCAAAACCGAGGCGGAAATTGAATTTGCCCTGCGCAAGGGGATTTACTGTTTCAACTGCGAAAGCGAGCCGGAAATCCTGCGCATCAACCGGGTGGCTGCGCGGCTGAAAAAAAACGCGCCCATCGCCGTGCGGGTGAACCCGAATGTCGCCGCCAAAACGCACGCCAAAATCACCACCGGCACCTATGAAAACAAATTTGGCATCGCATTTGAAAACATCGAGGGCGTCTATGCCCGGGCGAGCAAATTGAAAAACATCAAGCTGCGCGGCCTCCAAATGCACATCGGCTCACAGCTCACCCAGGTGACACCCTATGAGCTGGCGGTGAAGAAAGTTTTGCCGCTGGTCCGCAAGCTGGCGGAAAAACATGCGCTGGAATTCTTCAGCCCCGGCGGCGGGCTGGGCATCATTTATAATCCTGCGCTGGCCAGCGGCGTGCCGTCCTGGTGGAAATCGCCGGCGGCCAAGGGGATTTTGACGCCGGCCAGCTACGCGGAAAAACTGCTTCCGCTGCTCCAGTCGTCCGGCCTGAAAATCCTGATCGAGCCGGGTCGCTTCATCGTGGGCAATGCCGGCGCGCTGATCACCCGCGTCGAATACGTGAAACGCACGGGCAAAAAGAATTTTGTCATCGTAGATGCCGCCATGAACGACCTCATCCGTCCGGCATTCTATGACTCGTATCACGAAATTGTCCCGCTCAAGAAAATAGGGGGCGCGACGGTTGCTTCGGATGTCGTGGGCGGCATCTGTGAATCGGGAGATTATTTCTGCAAGGATCGTCCGCTCGCCAGGGTGGGCGAAGGCGATCATCTCGCGCTGCTGAGCGCGGGCGCGTATGGCTTTGTCATGGCATCGAATTACAACACGCGCCCGTTGGCGGCGGAAGTGTTGGTCTGCGGCAAAAAATTTGCCGCCGCCCGGGAGCGGCAGGCCATAAAAGAGATTTGGGCAGGCGAAAAAATTGTGGCATGGTTAAAGTGAAATTGTGAGCGAAGACTACTCCATCGCGGCTTACTGGTCGGACGGCATGAACGAGGACGGCCTGGCCGACTGGGCGCGCCGGTTGCGGGCGCGGTTGCCGGCCCCGGAAATTTCGCTCGGCCTCGTGTTCATGTCGCCTAAGTTTTTCCCGCACGCGGAGCAGGTTTTGGAGATTCTCCGCCTCAATGCGCAGATTCCCCTGCTGGCCGGCTGTTCCGGCGGCGGACTGGTGGCCAATGCGGAGGAGCTGGAACACGCCGGCGGGCTGGTTCTGGCGCTGTATTCCCTGCCGGGCGCGCAGTTGCAGGCGGTCCGTTTCACGCAGGCGCAGGTCGAGGCGGCGGGAGACGAACATTTCTGGCCGATGGAAACCGGGGTGGCCAAAAACCAGGTGAACGGCTGGCTCGCCTTTGTTGACCCATTTCATCTCGACGGCGAAAGCTGGCTGCACTCGTGGAACCAGAATTATCCCGCCCAGCCGGTTTATGGCGGTCTGGCCAGCGGCAATTTTCCCGAGCCGCTCACCCAGATTTATCTCAACGGCGACGTGTTTGAAGATGGTGGCGTGGCCATTGCGGTGGGCGGCGGCGTGGCCCTGACGGGCGTCATTTCACAGGGCTGCACGCCCATCGGCGAGGCGTGGACGCTGACGCGCGTGGAGCAGAATCTCATCCGCAACATCGCCAACCGGCCGGCCTACTCCGTCTTGTCCGAAACCGTGCAGCAACTGCCGCCGGAGGAACAGCGCAAGGTGCAGGGCAATCTCCATATCGGCCTCGTGGTGAATGAATACCTCGAAGATTTTCATCGTGGCGATTTTCTCGTGCGCAACCTGCTGGGCGGCGACCCGAATTCCGGCGTGCTCGCCGTCGGCGCGTTGCCGCGCATGGGCCAGACCATCCAGTTTCAACGGCGCGATGCCGCCGCTGCGTCCGAGGATTTGAACGAACTGCTGGCCGGTGCCAAAGCCCGGCTGGCCGGGACGCCGGTTTACGGCGGCTGCCTCTTTTGCTGCAACGGACGCGGCAAAAACCTTTTTGGCCGGAACAGCCATGATTCCAAACTGGTGCAAGCGCATTTTGGCCCCACTGGCATTGCCGGTTTCTTCTGCAACGGCGAGGTTGGCCCCGTCGGCGAAAAGAATTTTCTCCACGGTTTCACCGCCGCGCTCGCGCTGTTTGTGAAGAAGTAAGCGTAATTCGCCATTGCATTTACGCACCAAGCCGCCATCCTCTTTGGAAAATTTGTGCCAGACGAACAATCGAACCTGAACCTGCCCGCCTCCGCGCGCCGTCCGAGCAACCGTCGCCGCGGCCGTCGCGGTGGTCGTGGCCGCAGCCGTGGCCCGCGTCCCGCGCCCGCCAATGCCGACGCGCCGGCTGCAGGGGAACCCTCTCCATCACCTGAAATGGACGAAAATAATATCGCCCCCGTGGAAGCAACTGAACCCGCCGAAACCGCAGAGCACGAAGCCGATTCGTCCGGCGGTTTCCGTGAACCGCATCCGGAAGCGCCCGCTGAATTCGCGTCGCATGAGACCGAATCCCCGGAAGTGCTGGAACCCGAACCGCCGGTGGAAGCTGCCCACGCTCCGGAACCGGAACCCGCCCGCACTCCTGAGCCGCCGCGTGAATCGCGCCGTGAGCAGCGGCCGGAACGCCGCGCGGAACCGCCGCGCCAGCGGCAATGGGTGAAGCCTGCTGATTTCCGGCCCGCCGCGCCCACCGCCATTACCCAGGCCGTGGAACATGCCACTTTCATTGCCGAGGCGCTCAAGGAATTGCACGACCAGATGGATGAAATTCTGGAACTCGTCGAAGTCGCCGAGCGGCAGAAGCTGGCCGATGAACGCG
>JAJXXI010000339.1 GCA_021781185.1 bacterium | reverse complement strand
GCATATGCCGTGGTAAGCCAGGGAGCCAACCATCGCGTATGGGAAAAAACGAGTTACGAACTGGGGCCGGATGGAAAGGCGGTGCCCAAAATCCATCGTTACACCGAACTGGCCTCGGGATTGAACTACCAGGATGCCAGCGGCCAGTGGCAGGCATCAAAGGAGGAGATCGAATCCTATCCGGGCGGGGCCATTGCCCGGCAGGGCCAATACCAGGTGATCTTTGCCAATAATCTCAATTCCTCCGGGGCCATTGACATGCAGACGCCAGATGGAAAACGGCTGCGGAGCAACATCCTGGGCCTGATGTATCACGACACGTCCACTGGTGATGCCGTGCTGGTCGCGCAGTTGCAGGATTCGCAGGGTGAAGTTGTTTCCAGTAATCAGGTGCTCTATCCGGATGCGTTTGCCGGGTTGAAGGCGGATGTGCAATACACTTATCGAAAAGGGGTGTTTGAACAGGATGTCATCCTGCATGAACAACCGCCGGCCCCGGAAACCTATGGCATGAACCCAGCGACCACTGAGCTGGAGGTGTTTACGGAGTTCATTGATCCTCCCGCCGCTGCATTGCGGCCCGGTCAGGCCGAAGCCGACACTTTGGAGCCCGATCAGGAAGTGAGCTGGGGCACCGTTCAGTTAAACCACGGCAAGGCATTTAATTTTGGTGCCCAAGAACCCAATGTCCCGGTGGTGAAGCGGTATATGACCATCCAAGGCCGGACCTATCTGCTGGAAAAAGTGTCGGTGAAAGCCATAGAGCCGGAATTGCTGCAATTGCCGGAACAGGCATCCGACTGGAGAAAATTGCCGGTGATGGCCTCTAAAAATTTCGATTTTCCGCGGGCACCGGCGGGGCTGTCAGACCAGCAGCCCATGAAAATGGCCGCCGCAGACCGGCCCGACCAAGGTTATGTGCTGGATTATCAGCAGTTGGTGGGCGGCTTTACCAACTACACGTTCCGATCGGATACGACCTATTACATTTCAGGTTCAATGTCCTCCTACGGCACCAACACGTTTGAAGGCGGAACGGTCATCAAATTTGCGGCCTCGGGAACCATTAACATCAATCCGGGTCCACCTGGAACCACTCCCGGTATCGTTTGGAAAGGTGACAGCTATCGCCCCGTGGTCTTCACCGCCGTGGATGATAACAGCATCGGACAAAGCATCGGTTCGGGAACCCCTACGGGCTACTATGGCAACCCCATGCTGCAACCCAATGGATTTTCCTTTGATCCATTGGCCGGCTGGCGTGTCTCGTATGCCAAGACTGCATTAACAAGCGCAGGCATGGACCTCAAAATCTACAATGCTCAGTTCGTCAATTGCCAAAATGGTGTTAACATTTACGGCGGAAGCTTGTTCTTGGGGAATGTTCTGTTTGTGAATACAGCGACAAATCTAATTACAGGAACGGCTTCTGTTTCAGCACAAAATGGAACATTTAGTGGGGCGGCTTATTTGGATTCGATGAGTGGCAGTTCAACTTTTGGACTGACAAATTGCGTCCTGGTTAATGTCACCAACCTATTGGGGGGCAGTGGAACAATTGCGGGCCGGAACAACGGCTTTTATCAGGCACCGATGGTGGGTTCATCCGCCGTCACCAACTTCTCTTATCCATTTCAATCTGTTGGCGGGGGCGGCTATTACCTGGCCAACGGGTGTAATTTTACCAATGCCGGCACCACCAATATTGATGCCACGTTATTGTCCGGTCTTGGGTTGAGGACCACCCATCCGCCGATTGCCTATACCAATGTCATCTTTGCGGTAGCGACTAATTTTGCAGTGCAGGCCCAACGGGACACAAGTTCATCGCCTGATCTGGGGTATCATTATGATCCGCTGGATTACAGCTTTGGTGGTTGTCAGGTCAACTCGAACATCACGTTCGGTGCCGGAACCGCCGTGGGTTGGTTCCGCACTTCCTCGGGCTATTACCATGCAGGCGATGGGCTGCACCTGCTAAACAGTGCCTCGGCCGTTTTTAACGGCACAGCCACCGCTTTTGATTATTGGGGGCGGTTGAACACGGTGCAGGAACGGGATTTAACGGCAGGCTATGGAACCGGCGGCCTGACTGGTTGGGGCACGAGTCCATCTGTCGTTTCCTCAATTATGGCGAATTTTTTATTGGCTGACACGTTTGCTGATAACGACAACCTGTTCCGTGATGACTACGGCTATTTGTCCATTACGGCCAACAACAGTGAATTTTGGAGTGGAGGAGTTGCGGGATACAATCTCTATTTAAATCTGACGAACGACCTGTTTTTCCGCGCGATCGTGGGGGCTCAAGATCCCGGTTCATGTTTGTTCCTGCAAAATTGCACCATGCGCGGGGGGCAAATTTTTACGAGCCACGGAGGAACCTGGCCGGTATCGGTTGTGAATTCCGCCTTTGATGGCACCACCTTCAGCATGGATACCAATTATACCTACTGCGACTATAATGCTTTTCTGACAAATGCCGCCCGGCTGCCAATCCTTGGCACTCACGATGTAACCAACTTGTTGACATTCAACTGGCAGACCAGTTGGTTTGGAAATTTTTATCTGCCATCGGGCAGCCCGCTGATTGACAAGGGCAGCACCACGGCGGATCAAGTCGGGCTTTATCATTTCACCACCCAGACCAGCCAGGTGCCGGAAACCAACTCCATTGTGGACATTGGCTACCACTACGTTGCCACGGACACCAACGGAATTCCGCTGGACAACAACGGCGACGGGATTCCCGATTATACCGAGGACGCCAATGGCAATGGCCTGATTGATTCCGGAGAAATCGGCTGGAATGTCGTTGGCGACCTGGGATTGCAGGTCATCATCGCCCAGCCAAAAGACGGAAGCGTAATACCATAAACTCTCACCCCAAATGACTATGAAGGCCCATCACCATATTCTCTCACGGAACAATCCCCTTTGGCGCTTTGCCTGTCTACAGGCACCACTGGCCGCCGGATTCCTGCTGTTATTTGTGCCCCCCGGCTTCGCTGTGGCAGGCAGTTCATATGTTGAGCAGGTCCAAAGTCAGCCGTTGTTTGGCTCGCCTTTGCAATGGACAGGCCCGCAGAAGCCGGGCGACGCCGAATTTGAAGCAATAATGGCCGACATCAACCTTTTCAAAACGAATGGTGTCAAGGCGGGCTTTAACGCCTTGGAAGGTTTTCTAAAAGCATATCCGCAATCAGGCTGGGCACCGGCATTGAATGTGAATCTGGCGGAGTATTATCGGAGCCACGGACGTTACAGCCTGGCGCTGGCGCATTGGGAAATGGCATGGGAAGCCACAAAGGACGGCAAAGACGGTGCAACCCAATCTCTCGCTGTCCGTGCGTTTGCGGGCTGGACGCGGTTGCTGGCGAGTCTGGGCCGGAAAGACAAACTTAATGCGATGTTCAAGCAATTGGACACCCTGAAATTGTCCCTGGGCATGTATGGCACGACGATAGAGGAAACCAGGGAGGGACTGGGTGTGATGAACGCCCGGCCCGGCGTTTCATTCCGCTGTGGTTCCTTTGCCCTGGGCCACATGGCCTCGGCGCTGCATCTGGATGCGCAACTGTGCCGCAAATTGTATGAGATGGATTCCCCTGATGGCGGGTTCCACATGAATGAGCTGCTGGAAATCGCCCGGACCAATGGAATGGATGTGGAGGCCGTTCACCAACCGAACGGGGCTGAGCTGGTGGTGCCCTGCGTGGTTCATTGGAAGCTCAATCACTATGCGGCCATCATTGCGGAAAAGAACGGCCGTTATCTGGTTGAAGATCCCACCTTTGAAAGGCAGGTCTGGATGGATGCTGACACCATCGAAGCCGAAGCCAGCGGCGATTTCATCCTGCCCAAAGACAAGGTTCCAGCCAGTTGGCGGAGGCTCACCAAATCTGAATGTGCCAGTATCTACGGCAAAGGATACCCCAATGCGATTGAGGATTCGGACGATGACGGACCGCCCGATGGCTGCCCGCCGGACAGTGACAATGACAGTGCCGATTCGAACTGCGATCCGCCGTCCGCGAATGACGGCGCCAGCAACGGGGGCACGCCGCCGCCGCCGTCGTGTCCGGATTGCGGAATGCCCCAATGGTATGTTTCCGAGCCGTATATGACCCTCTGGCTCAAGGACACGCCGTTGCTTTACCGCCAGTCCAACGGCAAATGGATGAAGCTGACATTGAGCTACAAAAGCCGTGGTGAGTATATAGGGGAGCAAACTGAAAGTTTTGGTCCCGACTGGTCGTGCAACTGGCTGGGCCTGTTGCAACCGGAAACCGGTTCAAGCACGGTTGACAATCATCTTGCCAGCGGGGGCGTTGCCGGGTTTGACCCCGGTGGAACCCTTGATTACAAAACTGGGCGAAAGCTATTCTCCACCGGAGAAACCTGCGCCGGGGACGGTGGTTCTGTGATGGCAATACAGACTCCGACCGGTTCCCAGAACGTCTATGGCTTTTCGCAGAACTATTTTTCATCCATCACCAATTTCTTTCTGACCCAACGGCTGGACCGGTATGGACGCACCCTGCAACGAATGGATTATGCGGCCGAGGGCACCGCTCAATTGGTCAATGACGTGGTGGATGCGGATGGGCAAACCAACACTTTGACTGTGAACGGCTTCAACCTGGTCCAGCCCGATATCACCGCCGTGACCAATCCGTATGATTTTTCCGCCCATTTCAACTACGTTTTCGGAGCATATTATCCATTTGCACCGATACTTACGAGCATCACGGATGCCCAGGGAATGTCCACGTCATTCAAATATGACAGCAGCTACGAGATTACCAACATGATTACGCCATACGGGACGAATTCATTCCAATATTATTCCGGCACGGATGGCGGCGGCTATACGGAACGCGCCGTGTTGATTACCGAGCCGACGGGAGATCATCAACTCTATGTTTATCGGGCAAACTCTCCGGACAGCATTCCCTATCCCGGCGACGGGGATTCAACCTCCGGGATGAGTTTTCATTGGAACCGCAGGCAATATCAAGAGATTAGCGCCGACTGGCTGGTTGATGGGTTTGACATGCCGACAGCCGATTACCAAAAAGCCAGCATCAAACATTGGTTAAGAAAGTCGGTTGGCGGACTGGAGGGCATCAGCGATACGCTTGATTCAACGGCTGATCCATACGATCCCATTCTCGGCACCCGGCCGAATTGCATTACCTACCAGTATTATGGGGAAGGTGGCGGTTACATTGGAACCCTGAAGCGGGTCACCTCCGTTTCCATCAACGGCCAACTGGCTTTGGCCATTAACCGGAACACGCTGGGACGTCCGACCAATTTTGTCTATTACAGCAGCTTCGGCACGCTGGCGTCTTACACGAACATTTTTGATCCCAGCGGCGAAATCCTCCA
>JAJXXI010000406.1 GCA_021781185.1 bacterium | reverse complement strand
ATCAACGCCTCCGGCAACGGTTATATGTGGCTCAATGGCCACGACATTGGACGGCATTGGGAAATCGGTCCGCAGCGGGAGTTTTTCCTGCCGGAATGCTGGTTGAAGTTTGGCAACGGCCAGACGAACGTGCTCGTGCTCGGCCTACAGCAGACGATCAATGGCGCGGAACTACATGCCGCCGAAATGGCGCCGTATCCCGATTCCGCCGAATTATTACCCTGAAGCGTCAGGGAACGCAGTGAAATGAATTACAAATAAAATGATAGCGATGAAATTACTCCGAACCTTGCGACATATCAGGAACGCGTCGGTGCTGGTGACGACGGTTTTTTGGGGGATCGCCGGCACCTTGCCGGCCCAGGCGTTTATTCATCCCGGTGGTCTGCTCACCTTGGCGGATTTGCAGCGGATGAAAACCAACGTGCTGGCGGGGAATCATCCGTGGATTGATGGCTGGAACCGCCTGCTCGATGATTCGGAGGCTCGGGCGGATTGGCGGCCCGACACGCACGCCAACATGGGCCGGATGGCAGACGTGGATTGCACCGGGTGTGACAAAGTCGGGTCGCGCATGGGGTCTATGTCGAATCAATGTCTCGTTGGCCTGGCGACCGCCAGGCAAGAGAAGACAGTATAAACAAGGCGGTTTTCGATCATGTCACGGTGCGGGCCGGCTCAAGATGAAATGCGCTGCTTCATCAGGTTGGTGATGATCCACTGTCGTGTAGTTTACAGGGAAAGCTTTTTATCAATTGTTGACATTGGTCAAATCATGTGACCTTCGCAGGTTGCAAAAGATAATTCGTGAGCCATTAATTGTGCTGTGATGCGACACCTCTATCGAAAATATTTGCTGCTGGCCAGCCTGATGGTGGTTTCGGCCATTCAGTCCGCCAATTGCGCCGTGTGGCAATGGTCCGTGCCGATGGGCAAAGGCCGGGCGTTCTTGTGGATTCCGCCGCATTGCAAACAACTGCGCGCCGTCGTCGTGGGGCAGAACAACATGATCGAAGAAGGGATTCTGGAACATCCAGACTTCCGCGAGATGCTGGCCAAAGAAAATATCGGCGAAGTTTTCATTGCGCCACCCTTTACGTTTATTTTCAATTTCAATCAGGGCGCTGGCGAAAAGTTTGATGATGTAATGAACCGGCTGGCAGCGGTTTCAGGCTATTCGGAATTGAAGTTCGCCCCGGTGGTGCCGCTGGGCCACTCGGCCTGTGCGAGTTTTCCGTGGAACTTTGCCGCGTGGAATCCCGGCCGCACGCTCGCCGTGCTGTCCGTTCACGGCGACGCACCGCTGACAAAATTTCCCGGCAGCGGCCGGCCGAATCCCGACTGGGGAAAACGGAACATTGACGGCGTTCCTGGCTTGATGGTGATGGCCGAGTATGAATGGGGCGACAGCGAACATGGCGTGGATCGGTTGACGCCGGCGTTGGATTACAGGAATCAGCATCCCCAAACGCCGCTGGCGATGCTGGCCGAGCCGGGCGAGGGGCATTTCAATTATTCCGATCAACTGGTCCGGTTTCTGGCGATGTTTGTTCAAAAAGCGGCGGAAGCGCGATTGCCTTTGAACCCGCCGCTGGACCGGCCGCCGGTGCTGAAACCGGTGGATCCGACGCACGGCTGGCTGGTGCAACGCTGGCACTTGAACCAGCCGAGAACAGTGGAACCCGCGCCTTACGCCAAATACCAGGGCGATCCGAAGGAGGCGTTCTGGGCGTTTGACAGGCAGATGGCCTGGTCCATCCAAAATGACATGGCCGACCAGCCGGGGAAACTGCCGCAACTCCTGAGCATCACCTCGGACGACATGTCGGTGGGGGAAGGTTGTGGCGAGCCGGTTACACCACGGTTCATTCCCGACGCAGACGGTGTCACGTTTCATCTAAAAACGGCGTTCATGGATTTTGTTCCCGGCGACGCGAACCACAACCAGAACGCGGCGCGCTGGGCTTATCTTCCCGCCGGTTCAAAGCTCGGCCACGCCACCGGCGGCGGGCCGATTGTATTGCACAAGATCGCCGGCCCGGCGATTCAGACCGGCCCGCATACGTTTCGGGTTGCCATGAACCGGGTGAACTCGACCGAAGACCGGCGCAATTTCGACATCTGGGTCTGGGCCAGCCAGCCGGGCGATGCGAAGTATAAAAGCATGGTGCAGCAGGCCGTGATCCGCGTGCCGCAAAACACCGAAGGCGCGGAGCAACACATCACGTTCCCTGCCATTCCGGATCAGAAAGCTGGAGTGAAATCCCTCAAACTTGACGCGACCTCCGATGCCGGTCTGAAAGTCTATTATTATGTCCGCGAAGGCCCGGCAGAGGTTGATGGTGACACGCTGAAATTCACGCCGATTCCGCCACGAGCCAAATATCCGGTCAAGGTGACAGTGGTGGCGTGGCAGCACGGTCTTTCCGGTGAACGGAAAGTGAAAACCGCCGCCCCGGTGGCACGGGAATTTTTTATTCAGCCGAAAACATGAAAACTCTATTTATCTTCACTTTTAATTTGCTGGTCGTCTGCCACTTGGTTGCGTCTCCGACCGGCCTTCGCGAGAATCTCAATTTCAACCGCGATTGGAAATTTCAACTCGGCGACACGTCCGGTGCTGGCGCAATGACATTCAACGATGTGAACTGGGAAAACATCGGCCTGCCGCATTCGTTTTCGCTTCCGTATTTTGCGTCGGACAAGTTTTATGTCGGCTACGGCTGGTATCGGAAGCATTTCGAGGTGCCGGCGGCGTGGAGCGGCAAGCGCATCAACTTGGAATTCGACGGCGTGTTTCAGGTCGCCGAGGTGTATGTGAACGGCCGGCGCATCGGTGAACACCAGGGCGGTTACACGGGTTTCACGTTTGACATTACCGATGCGGTCAAGCCCGGCGACAACGTCGTGGCCGTGCGCGTGAACAACCTTTGGAATCCGCGTCTGGCCCCGCGTGCCGGTGAACATACTTTTTCCGGTGGCATTTATCGCGACGTGCGGATGGTCGTCACCGCGCCGTTGCATGTGGCCTGGTATGGCACGTTTGTCACCACGCCGCAGGTCTCGAAAACGGCCGGCACGGTGAACGTGAAAACCGAGGTGATCAACAGCTCCGGCGCGGCCAAACCGGCAACCGTTAAAACATCGGTTCTGGACGCAAACGGAAAAACCGTCGCGCAAATGGAATCTATAGCGACCATTGCCGCCGGGGCGACGAATATCTTCGACCAGACCAGCGCGCCGATTGCGAATCCTAGGCTCTGGTCGCCGGAACATCCGAATCTTTATTCGGTGAAGACCGTCGTGCTCGATGGTGGCAAGCCGGTGGATGATTACATGTCGCCGCTCGGCTTCCGCTGGTTCAAGTTCACTGCTGATAAAGGGTTTTTCCTGAACGGCGAGCATTATTATTTCAAAGGCGTCAACGTGCATCAGGATCACGCGGGGTGGGGGGACGCGGTGGCCGACAGTGGATTTTTCCGCGACGTGAACCTGGTGAAGGAAGCCGGATTCGATTTTATTCGCGGCTCGCATTACCCGCACGCGCCGGCGTTTGCGGCGGCGTGCGATCAGATCGGGATGTTGTTCTGGTCGGAGAATTGTTTCTGGGGCACCGGCGGCTTCAAGGGCGACGGCTATTGGAATTCCAGCGCCTATCCGACGAACGCGGCGGACGACGCCGGTTTTGAAGCGAGCGTGAAGGCGAGCCTGCGCGACATGATCCGCATCAACCGCAATCATCCCAGCATCATCGTCTGGAGCATGTGCAACGAACCATTTTTCAGCGATCAATCCGTGATGCCGAAGGTGCGGCATTTTCTTTCCGAATTGGTCGCCTGCTCACATGAACTGGATCCGACGCGGCCGGCGGGAATTGGCGGCTGTCAGCGCGGCGACATTGACAAGCTGGGTGACGTGGCGGGTTACAACGGCGACGGCGCACGGCTGTTTCCCAATCCGGGAATTCCCAATGTGGTCACCGAATACGGCTCAACCATTGCCGATCGTCCGGGCAAATACGAGCCAGGTTGGGGCGACTTGCCGGGCACGCCCGGCGCGGACAGAAGCAAGACCGGTTCGTGGCGGCTGCCGTGGCGCAGCGGCGAGGCGCTTTGGTGCGGCTTCGACCACGGCAGCATTGCCGGGCGCAGATTCGGTGCGATGGGCATGGTGGATTATTTTCGTCTGCCCAAGCGCATGTGGTATTGGTATCGCAACGAATACCGGCACATCCCGCCGCCGGCATGGCCGGGTAACGGCATTCCCGCCGGGCTGAAGCTGACGGCGGACAAGACCACGCTTCATTCCGTGGACGGCACGGACGACGCGCAGCTCATCGTGACTGTGGTGGACAAGAACGGCAATGCCATCAACAACTGCCCGTCCGTGACGCTGACGATTGTGTCCGGTCCGGGGCAGTTTCCCACCGGCCCGTCCATCACTTTCGCGGCCAATGCGGACATTGCGATCCGCGACGGCGAGGCGGCGATGGAATTTCGTTCGTATTACGCCGGCAAAACGGTGGTTCGCGCGACCTCGCCGGGATTGAAGGACGCGACGCTTGAAATTACTTCGCTGGGCAAACCCAGTTTTGTTCCCGGCACAACGCCGTCGGTGGAGCCGCGTTCGTATGTGCGGTTCACCGGATCGCCGGCAAGTTCGGTGGTCGCGCTCGGCACGGAAAATCCGACGCTGGCCAGCAGCGAGGCGCCCGGCCACAGCGGCCGTCTGGCCAACGACGGCAATCCCGCAACGTTCTGGCGGGCCGCCGCCGGTGATACGAATGCATGGTGGTGCGTGGATTTGGAACGCATCGCGACAATCAGCCAGACCAGGTTGACGTTTCCGACGGACGGCAACTGGTGCTACAAGGTGGAAATTTCCGATGACGGCGAGAACGGCTGGAAATTAATTTCCGACCAGACTCACAATGCGAGCAGTGCAAAAATTCAAACCCAGCCCGCAATCAAGGGCGTGCGTGGACGTTTTCTGCGCGTGAGCATTGCCGGCACGCCGGCCAGCCAACCGCCGGCACTGGCGGAAGTAGAGGTGATGGGAACATTGATTGCGCAATGATCAAATGCTGTCAGTCATGAAAGCCAAACTCCTCCTCGGCTTCGCGCTCATATCAATCTCCGTATCAGCTGCAGAAATCACGGTTCAAATGGACAAGCCGGGCGTGGCCGTCAGTCCGATGCTTTACGGCGCCGTCCCAAAAATACAGCCTTGAAATGTCCAAAATCAGTTTACAAAAGTGCATACTTTGTGTAATTTAACAGTGTGCAAGCAACACTCACAGAACTCCGCCGGGAAACCGGAAAAGTAATCCGTCCAGTAATCCACGGCGGCAAAGCCGTCATTCTTACAGAACACGGACGGGAGGTGGCCCGAATCATTC
>JAJXXI010000612.1 GCA_021781185.1 bacterium | reverse complement strand
CCTGCGGCCAGGGCGCACGAATGCGGCGGCTGGATGCGGGGTCCGATGCTGGCGCTGGCCGGGGTTTGCGTCGCCATTGGCCTGGCCCCCATTTTATTCTGGCCGGCGGTGTCGTGTGCAGTGGCAAGCTGGCATCCAGTTTGGGCGCCGCCGGAACCGCCCGCACCACTCGTGACGCTCGGCTCGGCGCAAATCGCGCTGGCGTGCCTTGTTATGTTGGCCGCAATTTGGCTGTGGCGGAAAGCCAGCGACAACGGCCTGCGGCGTGGCTTGACGTGGGATTGTGGATTTGCCGCGCCGATGCCGCGGATGCAATACACCAGCGCTTCGTTCGCAGGAATTGTCTCGGGCTGGTTCAGTTGGATCGCGCTGCCGGAGCGCAAAGTGCATCGTCCCCGGGGCATTTTCCCAGTGGAAGCCATCCGTTTGGAACGAATTCCTGAAACGGTGTTGGAACGCATCATTGGCCCGGTCAGCGAAGCCGTCCTGCAAGTTTCCACCGTGGTGCGTCGCCTGCAGCACGGGCGTTTGCAATTTTACATCCTCTATGTGGTGGCGGCCCTGGTGGCCTTGGGCCTGCTCGTGATTTTCGGAGGTGCGCGATGATTTGGATTCCTGAACTCGTTCTCCGGCTTGCGTTGTGGCTGTTGCTTGCGCCGCTGCTGCCGGGCATCATCAACAAGGTGAAAGCCCGGGTGGCCGGACGGCGCGGGCCGCCGGTGCTGCAACTCTATTACGACCTTGCGAAGCTGTGGCGAAAAGGCGTGGTGATGAGCAATCTGGCTTCGCCGGGCTTCATCATCGGGCCGGCGGTGGCGTGGGTGGCGCTGACCGGGGCGGCGCTGTTGCTGCCGCTGGGACCGGCAGGCGGCGTGGTGAGTTTTCGCGGCGATGTGCTGTTGCTGATTTACCTGCTCGCGCTGGCGCGGTTTTGCACGGCCTGGGCCGCGATGGAAACCGGCTCGGCCTTCGAGGGCATGGGTTCGGCTCGGGAAGTCAGCTACGCGGTGCTTGCCGAGGCGGCGCTCATCGCGGCGGTGTTGTCGCTCATCGTCCACTCCGGCAGCGTTTCGTTGGCGACGATGCTTTCGCCTACGGCGGGCGCGGGCGCGGGCGCGGCGTTGCTGGCAGCGGGACTTTTCGTCGTGCTGCTCGCGGAAAATTGCCGGGTGCCATTTGATGATCCCAACACGCACTTGGAATTGACGATGATTCACGAAGCCATGATTCTCGACCACAGCGGGCCGCCATTGGCCGCGATTTTGCATGGTGCCTCCATCAAGCTGCTGCTGTTTTCGCTCCTGTTGGTTCAGGCGGTGCTGCCGATCGGGGAAATGTCCCCGCTGGCCGCGACCGGTGCGCTGGCGGCGGGTGTGCTGACGGTCACGATTGGCGTGGGACTGATTGAATCGTTCCTCGCGCGGCTGGCGTTTCGGCGCGTGCCGTTGCTGCTGACCACCGCGTTTTTGCTGTGCTTGTTTTCGCTTTTAGTGGCGTGGAAAGGCGGTGCCAATTGAGCGGAACCTTGAATCTGGTGATCGGCTTGGCGATGGGACTGAACCTGATCGCGCTGGGCAGCAGCCGGCTGCCGACGTTGATCCGCGCCATGTCGCTGCAAGGGATGGTGCTGGGCGTGATGCCGTTGCTGATGGAGCATGAACGGCTGGACTGGCGCATCGTCGTCGTCGCGCTGGCCACGGTGGCGGGCAAAGGATTCCTGATTCCCGGCCTGCTGCGGCGGGCGATGCGCGCGGCCAACATTGAGCGGGAGATTGAACCGTTCATCGGCTTTGTGCCGTCGCTGCTCCTCGGAGCGGGGGGGACAATCGCGGCGATGGCGATGGCGCGCAGCCTGCCGCTGCTGCCGGAACACGCGGGAACGTTGCTGGTGCCGGGTTCACTGGCGGCGATCCTGACCGGGTTCATTCTGCTCATCGGCCGGGCCAAGGCCATTTCCCAGGTCTGCGGTTATTTGATTTTGGAAAATGGAATTTACCTGTTCGGCCTGCTGTTGATCCACACGACTCCATTGCTGGTGGAATCGGGCATTCTGCTGGACGTTACCGTGGGCGTGTTCATCATCGGCATCATCGTGGACCGCATTCAACGCGCCTTTGATTCGCTCGACACCCGCAAACTGACCACGCTTCGAGAATGATTTCACTCCTCCTCATTATTGCGCCACTGGTTGGCGCGGCGCTGGCGGCACTCTGGCCGGACAATCGCACGCGGCCGTGGTTCCTGCCGGTCGTCGGCCTCGTGCATGTCGTGATGGTGTTTTGGCTGTTCGTCAATCCGCCCGTGGTGGCACCGGAAGCTTGGCTGGGCTTTGATCCAGTGGCGCGGGCGGTGTTGCCGGTGGTGTCGCTGCTGTTTCTCGTCTGTGCCGCCTATGGTGTGCCGTATCTTCAGATCCGGTCGGAACGGAATAACCGCGTGTTTGTTTCGTCGTTGCTGGCGATCCTGGGTTTGTTGAGCGCCGGCCACCAGTCGCGGCATCTGGGATTGCTCTGGATCACGACCGAGGCGGTCACGCTGGCGGCGGTTCCGCTCCTGCACTTCAACAACACGCCGCGCGCCTTCGAGGCAACGTGGAAATATCTGCTGGTGGGCGGCACGGGCATCGCGCTCTCGCTGCTCGGTTCATTTTGTCTGGGTTACGCATCATTGAATGCCGGGGGGGATGGCGATCTCACCTTCCATGCACTGAGCGGGCAATTTCTCAATCTGACCGTTGAAGCCGCCACGCGGTCGCATCCCTGGGTGGTCGCCTCGTGGGTCTTGATGCTCGTCGGTTATGGAACCAAGATGGGCCTTGCGCCGATGCATACGTGGAAGCCCGACGTGTATGGCGAGGCTCCGGGCATCGTGGGTTCGCTCATGGCCGGCGGGGTGACCACGGTGGCGTTCACCGCCATCCTGCGCGTGCGTTCCGTGGTGGCGGCGGCCGGTGCCGGACCGATGGCTGACCGAACGCTGCTCGCGATCGGACTTTTTTCCATGCTGGTCGCCGCGCTCTTTCTCCTCGGCACGCGCAACTACAAACGGATGCTGGCATATTCGAGCGTTGAGCACATGGGCATTCTTTGTGTTGGCGCGGCAATGGGGTCAGCCGGGGTCGCGGCGGCGCTGTTTCACGTGTGGAGCAACGCCCTGACGAAGGGTTCGCTTTTTCTAAGTGCCGGCAACATCCGCCGTGCGGCCGGTTCGGCTTCAATGGACGAAGTGCGTGGCATGTCGTTGCTCGCCCCACGGTCGGCGGCGCTCTTGGTGACTGGCATGTTTGCCGTCACGGCGTGTCCGCCCTTCGGCCCTTTCTTTAGCGAACTTTTGGTGTTGCGCGCCGCACTTGCCACCGGGCATGGGATTGCCACCGCCGTTTTTCTGGGCTGCGCCTTGCTGGCGTTTTTCGGCATGACGCGCGTGGTCTTTGGCATCGTGGATGGGCGACCGCGTCAAGCAACCAAGACCAGCGGCAAAAGGTTTGTTGAAACCATGGGCGTGGTCGCGCCGCCGCTCCTGCTGCTGGGCTTGTCCCTGTGGCTCGGATTATTTACGCCGGCGATATTGCATGACGCATGGTCAGCGGCGGTAACCCAACTCTTTCCCACACCATGAGCGCCTCGACTCCATTTGCCCTGCTGGCCAACGCCACCAGCCTTGCGTGGGCGGAAATCCCCGTGTGGCCGGCGGCGGAACTCGTGCGTGCCACGGCGGCGGAATTGAATCGCGGCGCACGGCTCTGCGCCTGGTTTGGCGTGCCGGAAGGTTCCCGCACCTGCCTCGTCGCCGTGCTGGCGTTTGACGTGGACAACACATTGGCGGTTGGGCGCAGCCAGCCGTTCACCGGTTCCTATCCCGCGCTGACAACGCTCAATCCGCAGGCGCATCTGTTTGAACGCGAAGTCTGGGAGCAGCACGGTCTCGTTCCCGAAGGTCATCTGTGGCTCAAACCCGTGCGTCGCATGAATGGAAACGCGCCTGCCAACGGCGAATTTTTCCGCGTGGCCGGCCCGGAGGTCCATGAGGTCGCAGTCGGTCCGATCCATGCCGGAGTCATTGAGCCGGGCCATTTTCGTTTTCAATGCGCGGGCGAAGAGGTGCTGCACCTGGAAATTACGCTCGGCTATCAGCATCGCGGCGTGGAGGAGGCGCTCGCTGGCGGGCCGCATCGCGCGACGATGAGCCAGATGGAAACGGTGGCCGGCGACACGACCATCGCGCACGCGACAGCCCACGCGACCATCATGGAATCACTCGCTGGCACCGAAGCACCGTTGCGTGCGCAATGGCTGCGCGCCATCGCCCTCGAACTGGAGCGGTTGGCCAACCACACCGGCGACATGGGCGCGCTGGCCGGCGACGTGGCGTTCCTGCCCACTTCCTCGGCGTGCGGCAAAATTCGCGGCGATTTTCTCAACTTGTCCGCGCTAATTTGCGGCAACCGTTTTGGACGCGGCCTCGTGTGCCCCGGCGGTTGCCGTCACGATCTCGAACCCGAACGTGCGGCGCTGTTGACGGAGCGGCTGAGGACCGCGCTGGCCGAAACCGAACAGGCCGTCGCGTGGTTCTGGGATGCCGCATCCGTCCGCTCGCGGTTTGAAAATGTCGGCACCGTTTTCCCTGCGCAGGCCAGTGAGATTGGCATGGTGGGACCCGCAGCCCGCGCCTGCGGTTTGGTGCGCGATGTGCGTTACGATCATCCGGCGGGCTGGCACCGTTTTGCCCAGGTCCCGGTGGCCGTGTGGCCGGGCGGCGATGTCTTCGCCCGCGCTCGTGTGCGTTCGCTGGAAATTCAGCGCTCGGGTCAATATCTCATTGAACAACTGGCCGCGCCGGCCGGGGGCGAATTGCGCGGCGAACCGGCACCGTCCGCGCCGGACACGCTGACGGCGGTGCTCGTCGAAGGCTGGCGCGGCGAGGTGTGTCATGTCGCGTTGACGGATGCCGCCGGGCGCTTCCGCCGTTATAAAATCATTGACCCGTCGTTTCACAATTGGACCGGTCTGGCGCTGGCCTTGCGCGGCATGGCCATCTCGGATTTCCCCATTTGCAACAAGAGTTTCAACCTCTCCTACTGCGGCGTTGATTTATGATGCCGCCCCCACGCCATGTTTGTCATTGATACCATTGCTCATCGTCTAAAGCGCGGCTGCGAAACCATGGCCTATCCTCAAGGCCCGGTTCCCGCGTTGCCCGACCGTCACGGCGGTGCGCTGAAAGTGGATGCTGGCAAGTGCGCCGATGGCTGCAACGCCTGCGTGCCCGTGTGTCCGACGCAGGCCATTACCCGCCCGGATGGGAAGCCGGTTTCGCTTGATCTGGGTCGCTGCATTTTTTGCTCCGGGTGTGTGGAAGTATGCCCGCAAAAAGCCATCACGCAAACCGCCGATCATCGCAT